>CAJQMW010000260.1 GCA_905479535.1 uncultured Maribacter sp.
TTGTCTGAAATTGGTCCGTAAGCATCAACTGCCAATTGGATTCCCGTATTAGCCAACATACCTACCGCAGCAATCGCAATACCATATAGACCGGCAAAATGATGTGAAATCAATATAGCCGCAGCGATCAACAATATTGGAATCATGGTGGACATCATACCAACACCTAGTCCAGCGATGATGTTCGTAGCAGCACCAGTCTCTGATTGACGAACGATAGAGTTCACGGGTTTTGTACCTGTACCCGTATAATATTCCGTTATTTTACCAACACCCAATCCGGCGATCAAACCGGCCAAAGTAGCATAAAATATACCCATAGCTCCACTTGGAAGCCCTTCAACAGATTCAGGTATCAATGCGTTTATGATAAAGTAAGAAGCTATAACCATTAAAAAGGCAGAACCAAATTCGCCAATATTTAAAGCGGTCTGAGGATTTCCACCATCCTTAACCCGAACAAAGAACGTTCCTATGATAGACATGATGATACCTACCGCAGCCAATACCAAGGGAAGGTAAACCGCTCCTAAACCAGCAAAATCCGGAGTGATGATGAACGCACCCAATACCATGGTACCAATGATGGACCCAACATAAGACTCGAACAAATCCGCTCCCATACCCGCAACGTCACCAACGTTGTCACCCACATTATCTGCAATTGTAGCCGGGTTCAATGGATGATCTTCTGGAATACCGGCTTCTACCTTTCCTACCAAATCCGCACCAACATCTGCAGCTTTGGTGTAAATACCTCCACCCACACGGGCGAAAAGCGCAATAGAAGATGCTCCCAGTGAGAATCCTGAAAGTACATTCAAAACCAATCCAAGATTATCGGCACCGGGCCATATATTTTGATAAATCATAAACAAACCACTAAGTCCAAGGACACCAAGACCAACAACACCTAAGCCCATAACTGCACCACCGGCAAAGGCAACTTCCAAGGCTTTACCCAATGAAGTCTTAGCAGCTTGGGTAGTTCTTACGTTCGCTTTGGTAGCTACACGCATTCCAATAAATCCTGCAAGCGCAGAACAAATTGCACCTACTATGAAAGAAAGTGCCACCATACCATGGGAACCCGTTTCATTGCTTCCTTTAAAATATAATAGGACAGCTACGGCAATTACAAAAACCGAAAGGATCTTGTACTCCGCTTTTAAGAAAGACATTGCACCGTCAGCAATATTCTTGGCAATTCTAGCCATTTTGGCATCACCTTCATCTTGTTTTCCGACCCACATATTCTTTACGAATACGAAGATCAAAGCCAGAATACCGAATGCCGGTAAATAGTTTACGATTAATTCCATTTGTTTGATTATTTATAGTTTTTTAAGCGGGTGCTAAAGTAGTAAAATAGAACAGAATAAAAAAAGCCACCCTACAATAAAATAGGGTGGCTAAAAATTAAAAATCAGCTGCTTAAATTGTAAAGGTGCGCTTCTTTTTATGTTCGCTTTCTTCATAGCGTTTTACGCACTCATGGTATATTTTGACGGCCTCTGCAGCATCACCCCAACCCCCGGTATCTACCTTTTTCTTTTCAAGATCTTTATATACTTGAAAGAAATGTTCAATCTCCTTTAATCTATGCGGGTTTAAATCACTAATATCATCCCTTCTGCTCCATATGGGGTCCGAAACGGGCACACAGATTATTTTTTCATCGGGTCCCTTTTCATCGGCCATATGAAAAACGCCTATCGGCTTTACTTCCATGACCACCATAGGATACGTTGGTTCTATACCCAAAACAAGAACGTCCAACGGATCTTTATCCAAAGCCAAGGTCTCTGGTATAAAACCGTAATCACCAGGATACATCATAGAGGAAAACAGGGTCCGGTCAAAACGAATCTTGTTCAACGTAAAATCGTATTCATATTTATTTCTACTCCCCTTTGGTATTTCTATCAATACATCAAAAGTTACTTCCTCCATGTTTTTAAAATTTTAAGTGAATTATTATTGTTTTTCAAACGACTTTGGTTCTCCAGAATCGCTTCAGCCAAACATAGGCTTAGAAATTAAAGCCGAAGGTGCCCGTAACTCCAAAAGGCCTAGCATCGGGATTGTCCAGATAGTTGCCCCTGAAATTGAAATCGAGACGGAATATTTTAAAAATATTCCCTACTCCAAAAGAATATTCGTAGTAAATTTTATCCGAAGGTGCCCGTAGCGGTGTCGTTGCCGTTACAGGAGCGCTCAAAGCCCTGTTGGCATCGGAAAGGCTACCCCAGACTCCTCTAAGACCTACGATTTCCCTTAAATTCAATTTACGCATAAAAGGTATCCTAGAAAACAATCTTCCATTGAAATTATGCTGCAAATGAACCGAAGCGTAAGTGTCCGTCACGAATTCATAAAAATCCAAATTTGGAAATGTTCCGTAATTCGAGAAGAAAGTCTGGTTCCCGGGCACGACACTTAAGAGGCCCAGAGGGACTTCGCCAAAAGTCTTTCCAAGTTCTACTGTGGTCAACAGCCTACCAAAACCTCCTAACTGCCACGGCTGGCTGTACGAAAATTGTAACTTGCTATAGTTGAAATCACTGTCCAGAAACCCTTCCGTTCCCTTTGTAAAGTTTAAGAGTAGAGTACTGTAGGTATCGTTTACGTCCCTACGCTCCACCCCGTAACCAATGGTTTTCTTTCCAGGGGTGTAGATGAACAAGGTGTTGAAATCAAACTGCCGTATTTCCGATGAGATTCCGGTAGGGGAATCCGGGTCAATGTACTCCAGCGAAAAATCATTG
>CAJQMW010000261.1 GCA_905479535.1 uncultured Maribacter sp.
ACAGGACGCCGATGACTTTGCGCAATGGCTACTCGAAGACTTTAGGGTAAACGACGAAACCGTAATGGTTGCTCCTGCCGGAGGATTTTACGCCACGGATGGTCTTGGTAAAAATCAAATTAGAATAGCCTACGTACTGGATCAGGATAGTCTAAAAAGGGGAGTACACATTCTTGGTGAAGCCCTTAAAAGCTACATTGGCTAATGAAAATAATAGCGGATTTTTCACTTAAGAACTACAACACCTTCGGCATAGCGGCGAAGGCACGTTTTTTTGTGGAAGTTACCACTATTGATGAGCTCATCACTGCTTTAAAACTACAGGATTATCCCCACAAATTCATATTGGGTGGTGGAAGTAATATGTTGTTGGTCCAGGATATCAACGCCTTGGTAATCCATCTAAACATCAAAGGAATTGCGGTTCTTGAAGAGGACGAGAATAATGTCGTTTTGAAAGTGATGGCCGGTGAGAACTGGCATCAGTTGGTATTGTGGACGTTGGACCACGGTTACGGCGGATTGGAAAATTTATCCTTAATACCAGGAAATACAGGTACGGCACCCATACAAAATATTGGCGCCTACGGGGTAGAACTAAAGGACAGGTTCGTTAGCTGTGAGGCCTTGCATAGGGAAAATCTACAAATAGCAACTTTCTCCTTGGAGGATTGTCAATTTGGTTATCGCGAATCGTTTTTTAAGAATGAAGGAAGGAATTCCTACGTCATTGTTTCCGTAACCTTCAAATTGTCCAAAAAGAACCATGAGATAAACAAAAGTTACGGGGCAATTGAACAGGAATTGCAAAAAAATGATATCAAGAATCCATCGATAAAGGACATTTCTAAAGCCGTAATCGCCATTAGAAACAGTAAGTTACCTGATCCAAAGAAAATTGGAAATAGTGGTAGTTTTTTCAAAAATCCCATAATTTCAAAAAGCGAATTCGAAAAGTTCACCGAGGAACACCCCGCGGCACCATTTTACAAAGTTTCAGAAGCAGCGTATAAAATTCCTGCCGGGTGGTTGATAGAACAATGTGGTTTTAAAGGAAAACGCTTTGGAGATGCCGGGGTCCATGTAAAGCAAGCCTTGGTCTTAGTTAATTACGGAAATGCCAGCGGTGCTGAAATTATGGCCTTAGCATCGAACATCATCGATAACGTGAGAAATAAATTTGGAATTGCCATTGTCCCGGAAGTAAATCTAATAAAATAACCCTCGCAATAGGCATCACGAGGGTTATGCCAAACCAAACTAACCAAAAACTAAGTGAACAGTTACCAGCTGTACACTTATGAGATTTATATTTTTAGATAACGCCTCTTTAACAATCAATTTTATAAATTAGCGTTTATTCATATACGGTTCAACCAAGCCTTTTGGATCTTTGAAGCCAAAGAATGTTGGTTCATCTGTTATTTATGAGCACACTGCTTGAAAAACATATTGTGGAACTACTGCAGGAACGAAATGAAAAGGCCATTTCGTTGTTGTACGATAATTATGCGGATACACTATTGGGCGTAGCCAACAAAGTGGTTAGGGACCCAGAACTGGCGCAGGATGTGGTACAAGAAAGTTTTATAAAAATTTGGAAGAAGGCGGACTCCTATGACCCGGCTAAGGCTAAACTATTCACTTGGCTTTTCCGGATAACCAGAAACACCGCTATCGATAAATTAAGAAGCGTCAACACAAAATCCGATAAGGAAATCCAAATAGACGTTTCTGACGTATATAATTTAGGAGTCGATAGTATCAGGCCAGAGTTCATGGACGTACAGGAGAACTTGGATAAGATTGAAGACAAATATCAAATAGTGCTGGAAGCACTGTTTTTTCAGGGTATGACACAACAAGAAGCTAGTGAAGAACTGGACATACCTTTAGGAACAATCAAATCCAGACTTAAAATTGGACTTAGGGAACTCGGTAAAATATACGGTCCGGCGATGCTTCTACTCTTATTAAATATAATGTGATGAAAGAAAAAATAAAAACATTCCTGGATTCCGACCTTTTGGAAAAATACCTCTTAGGCACTACAACGGAATTGGAATCGCTTCAAGTGGAGCGTTATATTGCCATGTATCCAGCGGTAAGGGATACCTATAATGAACTTCAAGGAAATTTGGAGGCATTTGCAAAACTGCACGCCATAAAATCGCCCGAAGGTCTAAAGGAGAAAATAATTTCTAGAATACGCTCGGAACGCCGAGGGAGAAAAAAATTCTTTAGATATGCCATTGCGGCAAGTTTGGCGGCCGTAATGTTCGCAAGTTTTTCCTATTTCTTTTGGGACCAGAACCAAGATCTTCAAGAAGAGAATACTATGGTTAGTAATAAAATAAAGCTCCTTGAGGAGGATATGAAGCAACAATTGGAGGACGTAAGAAACCAATTTATTGTTTTGAACAATCCTGGAACTAAAAAATATAAGGTAAGTGGAAATAAAAAGGCAAAAGAACTTAAGGCTGTAGCTTATATTAATCCTGTTAAGAAATTATCCTATATTAATGTAAGTAAATTACCTAATCTTCCAGAGGACCAGTGCTTTCAAATGTGGGCAGAGGTCAACGGTGAAATGATAAACCTAGGAATTTTAGAAGAGGCCGGAGATGGTCAGAATCTGAAGGCCTTACCTTACGCAAAAGATGCAGTGGGTTATATAACCATAGAGCCTAAAGGCGGGAATAGTAATCCGACGGTAGACAATATTGTAGCGAACATCTCTTACTAAAAAATATATAAAGACGATTTAAAGCCCTTTTTTTGGGCTTTATTTTTTTATCTTTGTGAAAAATAACAATTTATGAAATTAGTTTTATTGACCATAGGACTTTTGTCACTTGCATTCGTAGGAATAGCCATTAAGATATGGTCTAAAAAAGATGGGAAGTTTGCAGGAACCTGTGCAAGCCAGAGCCCATTTTTAAACCAAGACGGTGAGGCTTGTGGAATGTGTGGTAAAATGCCCTACGAACAGGACTGTCGACAGGAGTTGACTTCTGAAGATAGATGATTTAAAATCCTAATAAAAAATTTCTTGAAACCGACTATCCCCGAGGCAAGCCATAGGGGTATTTCGCCGGTTTCATTTTGGTCTTGGTGCCAAAAACCGTCCCGAAATTTCGGGATTACATGTGCCCCACCCGGTCCCGAACCGTCGGGAGCGAAAAGGCCGGTTCCGACCTTGTGCATTCCTCTCGCTACGCCCGTCGGATGCAAGAGGGGAGGTAAAATCGGAAACCTCGTATCGAGGAATTATCTAGATTAAAATTTCTTTTTGAATAGAACCGAAAGTTTAGAGGACACTATCAACAGGGCCAAAAATGGCAATCAACTTGCCTTTAGCCGCCTCTTGGATACCTTTTGGAACGATGTTTACGGTTTTCAGTTAAAACGTACCGAAAACGAAAACGATGCCGAGGACATAACCATACAAACATTTTCTAAAGCATTTGACAAGATACGTACCTACAACGATTCCTATGTTTTTAAGACGTGGTTGATAGCTATTTCAAAGAACATTCATATAGATTTAGTGCGTAAGCGGAAAAGAAACCTTTTTAATGATCGCGGGAATGGCGATGCCATAAAAAAGGTTCTGGACGATGCCCCTTCTATGGAAGATAGGCTTATCCAAGAACAGAACCTTGCCAATTTGTTACAGGATATCAAAAAATTGAAACCCCACTACCAAGAGGTAATCAACCTTCGCTTTTTTAATGAGCTTAGTTATATGGATATAGCGGACGCGCTCAATGAGCCGGTAAATAACGTTAAGGTTAAACTGCTACGTGCTAAAAAACTATTGGCGGAAATTATTAGGGACAGGAGGTAATTATCATTTTACATCAAATTTATTTTTCCTCAAAATCCAGATTCCATCATTGAAACACAACCTAGAGCTTCCTCAATTTAGTTCGTATATTTGTAAAAAAAGTATGTCCGTAGCGATTAAGGAAAATGTTGCACCACCCAAAGGCAAACCCAAATGGCTTAGGGTTAAGCTTCCTACCGGTAAAAAGTACACACAATTACGTGGTCTGGTAGAGAAGTATGACCTTCATACCATATGTACTTCCGGAAGTTGCCCAAATATGGGGGAATGTTGGGGAGAAGGTACGGCCACCTTTATGATATTAGGGAATATATGTACCCGCTCCTGTGGTTTTTGCGGTGTACAAACGGGCAGACCTGAAAATATTGATTGGGCAGAGCCGGAAAAGGTAGCACGCTCCATCAAGATTATGGGGATAACCCATGCCGTGGTAACATCAGTAGACCGTGACGACCTCAAGGATATGGGATCCATCATTTGGGCAGAAACGGTAAAGGCCATTCGAAGAATGAATCCCTCCACTACACTTGAAACACTAATTCCAGATTTTCAAGGAATAGAAAAGCACTTAGACCGTATTATTGAGGTCGCTCCAGAAGTCGTTTCCCACAACATGGAAACGGTAAAAAGATTGACAAGGGAAGTGCGGATACAGGCAAAATATGAAAGAAGTTTGGAAGTTTTGAGGTACTTGAAGGCTAATGGAACCAACAGAACTAAATCCGGAATAATGCTTGGATTGGGAGAGCTGGAGGAAGAAGTTATTACTACCATGAAGGATTTGCGTAGTGCGGATGTAGATGTAGTGACCATTGGGCAATACTTGCAGCCTTCCAAGAAACATCTACCTGTAAAAGAATTTATCACACCCGAGCAGTTCAAAAAGTTTGAGGAAATAGGTTTGGATATGGGCTTCAGACATGTGGAAAGCGGTGCTTTGGTACGGTCTTCCTACAAAGCCCACAAACATATCCTCTAATTTTTCAGTAATTGGCAAGGATACTTTTCCAAAAACAGAACCAGCTTTAATTTCTTCG
This sequence comes from uncultured Maribacter sp., assembly GCA_905479535.1. Classification (GTDB taxonomy): domain Bacteria; phylum Bacteroidota; class Bacteroidia; order Flavobacteriales; family Flavobacteriaceae; genus Maribacter. The sequence goes on from CAJQMW010000261.1 coordinate 4,888, forward strand.
GTTAAAAAAATAATAACGTCAGTTCCTAATAAACCAGACCATGAGAAAAGTGAATGTTGGGATCAACGGTTTTGGTAGGATTGGCAGGACCCTATTCCGTTTGCTCCAGCAGCACCCTAATATTAACGTGATCGCCATAAACGACCTTGCAGATGCCAGAACACTTTCACATTTACTAAAGTATGACAGTATTCATGGAGTGTTATCAAATAATATTTCTTACACAGAAGGGCATATTTTAATTGACGAAGAACCTGTTCTTCTTACAAACTTCTCACATCCGAAAAAGATAGATTGGGGCATTAGCAAGGTTGATGTGGTGGTAGAGTGTTCCGGAAAATTCAGGGACAGGGAAAGTCTCTCTTTTCATCTGAAAAATGGTGTTAAAAAAGTGATCCTATCGGTACCACCGCAAGAGGACGATATAAAGATGATTGTCTATGGTATAAATGAACATACCATAGAAAAGTACGATACTATCTTATCCAACGCCTCTTGTACGACCAATAATGCCGCTCCGATGATAAAGGTCATAAACGATTTATGCGGAATAGAACAGGCATACATTACAACCATTCATTCGTATACCAGCGATCAAAGTCTGCATGACCAACCACATAATGATTTAAGGCGTGCTAGGGCCGCATCACAGTCTATCATACCTACCACCACAGGTGCCGCTAAGGCTTTGACCCGTATTTTCCCGGATTTGGCCAATGTTATTGGAGGTTGTGGTATCCGTGTCCCGGTGCCAAACGGGTCCTTGACGGATATAACCTTCAATGTAAAACGGGATATTACTATTAAAGAAATTAATGATACATTTGAAAGGGTTTCAAACAATAAA
>CAJQMW010000262.1 GCA_905479535.1 uncultured Maribacter sp.
GTACTGAAGAAGGTAATTTCGACCCCGAAAAGTTTCAGGAAATTGCCTTGCACGAGGTGGTCAAAATGATTGAAATAAAAATTTCGCAAGGTGCCAAACCTGGGTTTGGTGCCATACTGCCTGCAAAGAAAAACACAAAGGAAATCGCAAAATTCAGGGATGTTGAAAAGGGCACCGAAATTCTTTCGCCACCGCATCATTCAGCATTTGGAAACGATGAAGAAATGATTTCTTTCATTGAAAAATTGAGAAAGCTTTCCAATGGTAAACCAGTAGGCATTAAACTATGTGTCGGGCAAAAAGATGAATTTGAAAGAATGGTCCAAACTTTCGCTGAAAAGCAAAATTATCCAGACTTTATAGCGATTGATGGTGCCGAGGGAGGTTCGGGCGCTGCCCATATGGAATCCCTGCATTGGGCCGGACTTCCAATTGTGGAGGCCGTCCATTTTGCACATTCTACTTTAAAAAAATACAAGTTGCGCAATCAAATAAAGGTGATGGCAGCAGGGAAAATCATATCGGCTTTTGACATCTATCGGATGCTCGCCCTTGGCGCAGATGCCTGCTATAGTGCTAGGGGAATGATGTTCGCCCTGGGCTGTGTACAATCCTTAAAATGCAATCTCGACTCCTGTCCCACGGGCATTACCACGATGGTGCCCTCAAGGGTGGATTCGCTGGTCGTGGAAGACAAGAAGACCAAAGTGGCGAATTACCATAAAAACACGATGAAAGCCTTTAAAGAACTTTTAGGCTCCATGGGACTCGAAAACAGGGGGGGCATTCATAAAAAGCATATTACAAGAAGAATAAACGAAACAGAAGCAAAGACCTATGATGAAATTTACTCGATAATCGAGATTTAAATGCCTTGTGGAATTGACGCGAGGTAGTTTACACGGGTTTGAAATAATAATTAATAGAGGGCATAATTATGTACAAGAGTTTAGTTTTTTATTTGTTGATAACACTATTATTTACCGGTATCCACTATTCAGTTGCACAGGTGTATGGCACGGAAAACGGCTATGCTTCTTTCAAGGCAACCATGCCGCTCAACTCCTATACGGGTGTAACGGACCAGTTAAACGGAAATATCGATTTAAGAACAAAAAAGATTGCGTTCAAGGTCCCGGTAAAATCCATAAAAACAGGTAAGGAAAAGCGCAATGAGCATATGTATGAACTGCTAGTTGCGGAAAAAAACCCAAATGTTATTTTTAAGGGAAAACTTATAGGTGATTTTGATTTGGATAAAAAAGCGGAACAGACCGTCGAGGTCAAGGGCGATTTTACCCTTGGCGGAACATCGCGGTCGGTCACGATAAATATAAACTTAAGACCTGTTGAAAAAGGCCTTCAGATGACAGCTTCATGGTCGCTATTGATTTCGGACTATGATTTGGAACGCCCAAGTTTATTATTCGTGAAGGTCGATGACAGGCACGACTTGAGAGTTGATGCGCTGCTTAAAGAAAAATAGATTTTTGATCGATACACTTAATAATGACCGGCAATTTTAAGAAAAAATGAGTGATACCAAAGACTTAGAACATACCAATGCTTTCTATACCCAGCTGTTTTCAAAGGCATGGAAAACCATAGCGGTAATTATAGTGGTCGGTATCATTGATATATGGCTGCCGCCCATTTTCAGAGAGAGGGGTATTGCCCAATTCTCGATAGTGTTGTTCGCCCTCGTTAAAATTTACTTTCTTGTCCGGTTTTCTTTTGATCAATTGGTAAAGATAATCGGAAATAGCCATTTGCTAAGTCATATACTTGTCCTTTTTGCCCTACTTGTCAGCCTTATCATGTTTTCGTTTGCAATAGATTTTTGGGCATTGCACATTCTTGATTCCAATAGTTTTAAAACGGATTTAAACCAAGGAAGTCATGCGATCGAGATATTTTTTGAATACCTATATTTCAGTACCATTACATTTTCATCGGTAGGATATGGCGATATCGTTCCTATGGATGTTTTTTCAAAAACCTTGGTAATGCTTGAAGTGGCATTACGATTTTTCGTATTGGTATTTGGCATTGCGAACATTAATAGAATACACGTTAATAATAAATAACCTTTAAAACTAAAATTATGAAAACACTAAAACTTACAACATTCTTAACGCTATTGTTATTTGCAACTAGTCAAATCTATAGTCAAAACACAGATTCGGACTCAGAAAAGGAAGCGGTTCTAAAAGTTATGAAATCGTATAAAGATGCCCTACAAAACCTAACGACCGAAGGTACTTTTGAGTTATTTACAAAAGACTCTGAAGTATTTGAATCTGGCGGTGTGGAAGGTTCCTATGCGCACTATATAGAACATCATCTAGGCCCAGAATTGGGACATTTCAAGAAATTTGAATTTTCAGATTATGAGATCGATGCGGAAGTAGATTTGCCCTATGCCTTTACTACCGAAACCTATATTTATACAATTGTCCTTAATCCAGATAAAAAAGGCGAAAGTAGAACAATAAAGAAAAAAGGGGTGGCAACTTCGATCCTAAAGAAGATGGATGGCCAATGGAAAATCATTAAAACTCATTCTTCCTCTAGGGATATCAAAAACAAATAAACTAAAATCCAACACCATGAAAAATCCAACACCGTTGCTACTTATTTTAAGTTTCCTAATAATGGTAGCCTGTAAAGAAGATAAAAAAAATACGGAACCTGAACATAACCATGTGGAGGCAGAAAAGGTTTCTACTCCCAAGAAAAATTTAAGTCCACATACCAGTAGTATGGCAATGGTAGGCGATGCGCACGTTCATATCGATTATTCTTCGCCAGGCGTTCGCAACAGAATTATATTCGGAGGGTTGCTGCCATACAACGAAGTCTGGCAGGCAGGAGCTCATATGGCCACTTGGGTTGAGACGAACAAAGATTTAACCATTGATGGAAAAGTGTTGAAAGCTGGGAAATATGGTTTTTTTGTAATTCCTAATCAGGAAGAATGGACGGTAATTTTTAATGGCAACTGGGACCAACACGGTAAGGATGAATATGATGGGAAAGATGATGTTTTGCGTTTTTCGACAACTCCTATAATTTCAGAGGACATTCAAGAACATTTAGCATATACAGTCAGCAAAACAAGCGATACATCGGGAACCATTAAAATGAGTTGGGAGAAAGTTACTATTGAATTTCCATTTGAAGTAAAGTAAGATGGTAAAAAGACAAACAGCTTTAAAAATAAGAAAAGCACACCGGTATTTAGGTATCTTTTTAGGCATTCAGTTCTTAATGTGGACCATTAGCGGCATGTATTTCAGTTGGACGGATATCGATGAGATACACGGCGACCAATTTCAACGGGATCCTGTTGATAAAACTGCGTATACTTATTTGGTTAGTCCAACTAAGATTAAAGTCGATGCCATATTCTCTTTGGAACTAAGGGAAATAGCGGGAGAGCCTTATTATTGGGTTAATCAAAATCAGTTGGTCAATGCAAAAACAGGTGCATTAAAAACTGAAATATCCGAACAGGATGCCCTTCAGGTAGCGAAGAGAAATATGCTGCCCGAACTGAAAGTGAAAAGCATAGAACGCATAGAGGAGGTGGGGAGCCACAGCGAATATCGAGGTAGACCCCTTCCGGCATTTGCCATTTCCTATGAAACACCAGAAAATATAAAAGCATACGTATCCGTCAAAGATGGTTCGTTCCAAACATTGCGCCATCGCGATTGGCGTTGGTTCGATTTCCTTTGGATGACCCATACCATGGATTATCAAGGCAGGGATAATTTTAACACCATAGTCCTTAGAGCCTTCTCATTATTAGGTTTAATAACCGTTTTAAGCGGGTTTTTACTTTGGTACACAAGCTCGCCTACGGTAAGAAAATTGAAGAAAAGAAAATAAAAATCAACCATTAGAACAGTTTATTGTGAATTAAAACGAACAAAATCAAAAAGGAATATAAAAAGGAAATTACGGAAAATTTGTAGGTATGCTCGCAGCATCGTTTGTAGCAATGTAAATCACAATGTATTCGAATACCTATGAATGGGACCACGTTTGGTTTAGCCTTACAAGGTTCTATATGGTCTGCCTAGGTATTGCCGCTATGGCCATCATAATGTTCGTGGCGATGCAAGGTACGTATCAAAATAAAGAGAAAAATAAGGGCATAATTCTAGGAAGTACAGTTCTCTTTGTAGGTGCTTTGGTACTGGTGGGGGAACAAAAATCAACAGTTGGTGATATACTCTGGATGAAAGCGATGATTCCACACCGCCCCATTGCGATTTTAACCAGCGAACGAGCGGACATAAAAGACCGGGAAGTAAAAGAACTGGCAGAAGAAATTGGTAGGGCCCAAGAAAGGGAAATATCTAAAATGAAGGCAATGATTGCAAGACTTCAGGAGGAGTGCAGGTAATTGTAAAAACAGACTTGAATTTCTGGATAAACTTTTCTTAGCATCTAAATTCGAAATGATAGTAATACTAAAATGAAGGAATATGATGAGTGTTAATCTAGAAAATAAAGAAATAAGTTTAGAAGTAGCGAATAAGGTTCCTGCTGACAAAGATGGTGCTTTGACCATTATTTCAATTTTGTTTTTATTCGTGATGCATATTTTAAAAACACAACTAATCATGGTTTTTTATAGCTAAGTAGAAATACTAGAAAACACTTTAAAACCAACATCTCTTTTCGATGATAGACCAGCGTTGTAGTAAAAACGGCCATAGATAATGCTGGTAAGGAACCTATTTTGAACTTTTTAAAAGAAAATGATGATGAGCGAAAATCGAAGGAAAAGAAGAAAAAACAAGAGAAGACCGTCAAAGGATGGTATTCGTAAAAAAGATAGGGTTTATGGAATAATTGCCATAGTGCTATTGTTTTTGATAGCAACGATATTAGTTTTAATCAATGCTTTTTGGTAGTCAACATGAGAACTCAATGGTTAACTTAGAATCATATGAGCAATACCATCCACATTAAAAACATGGTCTGCCCCAGATGCATATCGGCAGTATCGAACATTTTACAAGCATTGGATATTTCCTATACTTCTGTCAAATTGGGAGAAGTGGAACTGATTTCGGCACTTGACTTGAAAAAAAAATTGTCGCTGTCCAAAGAGCTTCAAGATGCCGGTTTCAGTTTGATAAACGACCGAAAAAGCCAACTTATCGAGCAAATGAAAA
>CAJQMW010000263.1 GCA_905479535.1 uncultured Maribacter sp.
AAAGGACAAAAAGCAACGGGAGGCTATCAAAAAAGAACGTAACGAATTGGTAAAGATGATGTTGGAAGAAAAAGCGGGTGGTTCTAAAACACGTGGACCCAAACAAAGCGTGAAAAGGAACTTTACCTGTGAAAGCCTATAACATGACATCAATACTAAAAAGACTTAAAATGAAAAATATAGCATATATACTAATACTATTTGGATTGTACTTTCATGGAGTAGCTCAGCAAACTCCAGCTTCCAAACAAACGGAACCCATTACCATAGAAGGTGCAACCGCACATCTTGGGAATGGTGAGGTCATCGAAAATTCCTTGATTATGTTCGAAGATGGCAAAATAACCTTCGTTGGTGATTCTAAGATGAAAATAGCACGAAAGGGCAAGGTGATAGATGCCACGGGAAAGCATGTTTACCCAGGATTCATTGCGCCCGCTAAAACCTTAGGTTTGGTGGAGGTTAATGCCGTTAGGGCCAGCGATGACCAGGATGAAATAGGAGATTTAATACCACATGTTCGTAGTTTAATAGCCTACAATGCCGAATCCAAGGTTGTGGAGAGTATGCGTCCCAATGGTGTTTTGTTAGGTCAGATCGCTCCTTCTGGTGGGCGGATTTCAGGAACCTCATCAATTGTCCAGTTTGACGCTTGGAATTGGGAAGATGCAGCGATTAAAGTGGATGACGGCGTGCATTTAAATTGGCCCAGAAGCTTCCGCCAAGGAAGATGGTGGATGGGAGAAGAAAGGGGTTATCAGCCTAACAAGGATTATGCCGAGCAGACCGATGCCGTAACTAGTTTCATGAAAAATGCCCTAGCCTACGGTAAATCGCAACCCAAAGAAGTAAACCCTGCCTTTGCGGCCATGCAACGGATTTTTGAGGGGAATCAAAAATTGTATGTCTATGCGGACGGTGAAAAGGAAATTATAGACGCCGTCAATACCCTAAAGGATAATGGAGCTAAAGAGGTAGTATTGGTCGGTGGTTATCATGCCTATAAAATCACGGATTTTTTGAAAAAGAATAATATTCCGGTATTGGTACAATTCACCCATAACCTTCCCGTTTTTGATGACGATGATTATGACCTTCCCTATAAGTTGCCCAAACTTTTAGTGGATGCGGGGCTTTTGGTAGGGCTTCAAAACAATGAAGCATCCAACTTCCAAACCAGAAATCTACCCTTTTATGCAGGACAAGTTGGTCAACAAGGTTTGGATAAGGAAAAAGCCTTACAGTTAATTACGGGTAATAGCGCAAAAATTCTCGGAATAGATGCAGATTATGGCACTTTGGAAACAGGCAAAAGTGCTACACTGTTCGTTTCTGAAGGAGATGCCCTGGACATGAGGGGCAATCAGCTTACGCATGCCTTCATTGATGGTAGGGATATTTCGTTGGAAACCCATCAGACCGAACTTTGGAAAAGGTATATGGGTAAGTATGAGGGGAAGTAATATGTGCTGCCAATTTCCAATTTAAAACTGTAATTTTAAGCTGAGTCAAATCGGTATAAAAGCATAGTTTTAAAGAGCAATGTATTAGAATTAAAGCCCGATCTAACGTCGGGCTTTTCCATGACACACATAAATCAACCAAGATGAAATCATTAGTTTTCTTAAGCATATTAGCGCTTTCTTTTTCCTGTAAGGAATCCCAGACGAACACCTCCGATGAACTAGTAATAGACGGGCTCCAAGAACCGGTAGAAATTGTTAGGGACGAATGGGGCATTAATCATATTTATGCCAAAAATCAGCATGACCTCTTCTTTGCCCAGGGTTACGCTGCCGCGGCCGACCGTCTTTTTCAGTTTGAAATTTGGAGAAGGCAAGCGACGGGTACTGTCGCCGAAATTCTCGGGGAACGTGAACTCAAAAGGGATATTGGCACTCGACTCTTTAAATTCAGGGCTGATATGATTACAGAAATGAATCATTATCACGAAGATGGCGTGGAAATTATTACGGCCTATACCAATGGAGTAAACACTTACATTGATGAGATATTGAAAACTCCGGAGCAACTTCCTATCGAATTTAAAATTTTGGATATACGACCACAAAAGTGGACCCCGGAAGTAGTCATTTCCAGGCATCAAGGGCTTTTGGGCAATATTGACGAAGAATTACAGGTTGGACGCTCCGTAGCTAAATTAGGGGTTGAAAAAACCAAGGATTTATTTTGGTTTCATCCCAAAGAACCCAATCTAGAAATAGACCCAATGATAGACACATCATTGTTAGACGATGATATTCTGGAGCTTTATCATGCCTATAGAAAAACTGTTAAATTTCAAAAAGAAGATGTTGCCCCTGCTTATCAAAACAAAGAAGAATTGAAAACGGTCACTTCACTTCAAGATGGCAAAAACGATTCGTTGTCCATTGGTAGTAATAATTGGGTTGTACGTCCTAGTCTAATGAAAGACGGAAATGCTTACATGGCCAACGATCCTCACAGGACAATTGCAGTGCCGTCCTTACGCTACATGGCCCATTTAGTAGCCCCCGGTTGGAACGTTATTGGCGGTGGTGAACCCGAAATTCCCGGTATTTCTATTGGACATAACGAATATGGGTCATGGGGGCTTACCGTTTTTGAAACGGATGGTGAGGATTTATACGTCTACGAACTAAATCCGGAGAATCCCAATCAATATAAATATAAAGGCGAATGGAAGGACATGACGGTCATTTCGGAAAAAATAAAGGTGAAAGGACAGCAAGCTTATCACGCGGAATTGTACTATACCGTACACGGCCCTGTAACGTACATTGACAAAGAGAACAATGTAGCTTATGCAATGCGTTGTGCATGGTTAGAACCAGGAGGCTCACCATACTTAGCTTCTCTCCGAATGGACCAGGCAAAAACTTGGGAAGAATTTGGAGACGCCTGTAATTACAGTCACATTCCTGGTGAGAATATGGTATGGGCGGATAAAAAAGGAAATATTGGGTGGCAGGCAGTAGGGATCGCACCTATACGAAGAAATTTCAGCGGTCTGGTTCCGGTACCCGGTGATGGACGTTATGAGTGGGACGGTTACCTTCCCATCATAGAAAAACCTAGTTCCTACAATCCGAGTAAGGGCTATATAGCTACAGCGAACCAAAATGTCACCCCGGAAGATTACGACCAATGGGATGCCATTGCATTCTCTTGGGCGGACCCCTATCGTGGGGAACGTATCGATGAAATACTGAATAATAATCCTAAAAAGTTGACCATGGAAGACATGAAAAAGCTACAAACGGACTATCTCTCCATACCGGCAAGGACATTGGTGCCTATGCTCAATGGTATAGCCTTCAACGGAAAAACATCAGAGGCAAAAGAAAAATTGACCGATTGGGATTATAGGTTGGATGCGAATTCAATCTCCGCCGCCATATATGTAGCATGGGAAAATCAAATAAAGAAATTGGCAAACGAACGATTCATACCCGAAGCCGGAAAAGGAATTGTCCCCGGCATTCAAATGAAACGTATCATGGATTGGGTTAC
>CAJQMW010000264.1 GCA_905479535.1 uncultured Maribacter sp.
CCTGCAAACAGATGCATATAGGAAGATTCAATCAGCCGGTCGGTTAATATATCATCATAATAATCTATTTTCAGTTCTTCAATTCCTGTATGATCCGGAAAATAATAGAGGCTTGATCGTATCGCCAACATATGTTCTCCCGCTTCCGTTAGATGAGTTGGAATACTAAAAGTAGCCCACATTTCACCTTCAGGATCAAGGGTTGCTTCTTGTCCGGGGTTACCATTTTTCCCAATCAATATCCCATCCCAAAAAACCTCATACTCTCCATAGACAAGTAAATGAAGACCATATGGTTGTAATGACTCAGGGGCTTTTAGAATATCAATTTTAGTTCTGGACCAGAAAACTTGACCATCTCGTACTAATCCAATGCGTTTTTCCCAGCCATTATCATTCCAATCTGGAGCAGCCCACTCTTGTTGATCTCCAACCTGGAATACTGTCTCGTACTTCTTGTAAACAGAACTTTGAGAACAAGCAGTCACAAGTAGCAATACTAAAAGAAAATAGGAGAACGATCTCAACTTCATTTTGACTTGATTTTACTGATGCAAACTAACCATTATAAAATGGCTTCTTAGAGCAGTTCATTACTATATAGAGCAGTTGGCAAAATTTAGATTGAATACAACAAAGAAAAATACATCTTTTGTATGATAAAAAATACACTGAAACTGACATAAGGAAGAAAACATAAAAAAAAAGAATATGAAACACATAAAAATTTTGTCCATTTTTTTGGCTTTAATATCTATCAATGGGCATTGCCAGAATAGTGAAAAGTCTAAATCAACTGCCTATACAATTGCTTATGGGTCTAAAGGAATTTGCCTTAGCAATATTGAAGGCACCTCAAAAGTTAGACTTACCACCGGTGATGATGGTTACCCAGCTTGGTCCCCAGACGGAAAACACATCGCTATGTATGCGTATCATGATGAAAAAAAAACTTGGTCTATTCATACTATAAATAGTGATGGTACAAATAGAAAAAGATTAACTCATGCAAAAAATAAATGGGATAGTACACCTTCTTGGTCTTCAGATGGAAAGAAAATTGTTTTTGCAAGAGAGTATAAAAATGTGGAAGGAATTTGGCAGTATGAAATTTGGATTATGAATTCAGATGGTAGTGGACAAACTCAAATAAAGTCACTAAAAGGTAGTAACCCTTATTTTACCCCAGATGGAAGAATAATCTTTTCGTCAGAATTCAAAGATAAAAATAACGGAATAAGCATAGCAGATGTTGATGGTAACAACATCATTCAGTTAACACACAATGAAGCTAACGAATGGCATCCTAAGGTTTCACCTGACGGCAACCAAATCGCTTTTTCGTCTGATAGGGATGGAAATCGTGAAATTTATGTGATGAATATAGATGGTTCCAATCAAAAACGATTAACAAATAATAAGGGTCCTGATGGAGGTCCATCCTGGTCCCCTGATGGCTCTCAACTCATTTTTTTATCACATAGGGAAGAGGGAAAAGGTATTTATATGATGAACAAGGATGGTTCTGAAGTAAAAAAAATAGCATCCAATGGCTGGCAACCTGCGTGGTTAAAAATCCATCATAGTGGTCACCAAGATAAATTGCCAGTCCTCGAAGGTCCTTATCTCGGACAAAAACCGCCAGGTTTAGTTCCTTTAGTTTTTGCGCCTAGTGGTCTTTCGACAGAGCATCGTGACGGTAACGGTTTCTTCACGCCTGATATGAAAGAATTCTACTTTACAAGGAGAAGTTTCAAAGACGGAAAGTGGTCATTAGTTGTCTTTAAATCCGAAAACAATCGGTGGCGGGAGTCTGTGGTGGGACCCAGAGTGGGTAGACCCTTTATTAGTCCGGACGGTAAGACTATGCATTTGGGGAAGCATTATATGGACCGTACCGAAACGGGATGGTCGGAAGTAAAAAGTCTTGGGCCCATGTTCGACCGAGAAGACTGGGGCATCATGCGCTTGTCGGCATCCGCCAAAGGAACCTACGTTTTTGACGATGCAAAAAACAATGATGTAATCCGCATATCATCGATCAAAGACGGCAAGCGTGAAGAACCAAAACTACTCGGTAAGAAAATTAACACAGGCAAATGGACAGCCCACCCATTCATCGCGCCAGATGAATCCTATATAATGTGGGACAGTGAGAGAGCAGGTGGGTATGGTGATTCTGATTTATACATTTCTTTTCGACAGAAAGATGGTTCATGGGGTTCTGCCATTAATTTGGGGGATACAATAAACACAAGCGCTTGGGAAGGTGGAGCATACGTAACGCCAGACGGAAAATATCTTTTCTTTAACCGATATATAAGCGAAGAAAATGCGGGTATGTATTGGGTTGACGCACAAATTATAGAGACCCTTAGAGCCCAATAACTCAATTAAAAAATTTATATATATGAAAAATATAATCTCAGTTCTCTTAATCATATTTCTTTTTCTTGCATGTAAAAACGAGCCAAAAAAAGACGCTGATGCCTTACCCACTACAACTCCAAAATACGAAACTTATAATTATTCTGGATTTACAAAAGAAGAGGTTTACGCATTCCATAAACATATGTACGAAGGTGGCGATTGGACCGTATATGGTGATACGGAGCGGTATTTTTACCTAAACTTCTCCGAAATAGGGAACCATTCACGCATACTTAGGTCGGATACACCAAATATCCTTAAAGAAACCCCAAGAGATGATGTGAAAAATTTTATAACCACAACCGATTTAAAAAAAGGCGGCGGACTATCGTTAAACGACTATGTGCAGCAAGTAGAAGTAAATGGGTTAATTATAATCCATAAAGGGAACATCGTCTTTGAAGGTTATCCCAGAATGTTCCCAACCGATTTGCATATTAATATGGTAATTACCCAAGTCTTTGTGAGTACGTCCATTGCTATTTTGGAGGATAGAGGTTTAATTGATACCAGCAA
>CAJQMW010000265.1 GCA_905479535.1 uncultured Maribacter sp.
GAGAGATGCCTTGAATCAAAAGGGTTTAAAAGTCCTCAACTAAAGCCTGTCTTGAGCGTGGCCGAAAGGCTCGAAATGACAGAGGAAAGACTTTTTGGACAGCTTCATTTTACATGAACTCATCTTGAGTTAATATTTGGAACCGAGAATGAAGGTCTTTGTGGCCTGGTATAGCTACGGAAGCTAAAAATGGCGAAATCAGGGTGCAAAATGCGACCCCCGACGCTTCCTGGGGTAGGTAAAAGCTTAACTCCAGACGAGTTCCATACCAGGAAGTCAAAAACTAAGCCGAAGCGTTACTTCAACAGCAACCCTATCTTGGCCAAAATCACCAGTTCAGATTTGTTCTTTCCTGAGAACGCGTTGGCAATGGCACCGGCGGTCTTCTTGGCTAACGATTTAATTTCGGCTGAAAAAGCGTGTGGATGTTCCTTATAAAAATCCTTGAATTCATCAAAACACTCTTCGCTACTTTGACCGTATTCCATAAGTCCGTCAAAAACAATTTCTATCTGATTGGCGGCATCTGTACCGTAACGATCGGTAAAATCATCTACGTCTAGCCAATCTTCCTTTACAATTTCCTTTACTTTATCCCATTCCTTCGCATGTACGCTGCCATCGCTAATGGCCACGGCATAGAATAATTTACCTAGGTTTTCATAGAGCTTGTGCATGGTTTTAGCTGTATTTCGCATAAGTAGTCTAATTAAAGTTGAACAGTTTAAAAATATAACATCTACCTAAAAACTTCTATGACAAAAATCAGTGCAGAATCTTTATATTTGATTTATGCGAGTTTTCCAAAAAAACAGTAATATTTTTAATCTCCTTTCAGAAGGTGTTTCAGAGGGGATCATTGTTGTCAACACAGCGCAAGTAATCGTTGCCACCAATACCGCAGCGGAGGAAATGTTCGGGTACAGGAAAGATGAACTTATGGGGAAACCGTTGGACACCCTTATACCAAAAAGGTACCACCACAACCATGATGCCCATGTCGAAAATTTTATAGCAAAAAGTGGAAAACGTCAAATGGGGCATGGCCGGGATTTATTCGGGGTCTGCAAAGATGGTCGCGAATTTCCGGTAGAAGCGGGCCTTAATCCTTTTGAACTCTATGGCGCCACGTACGTAATGGCCCTGGTTATTGATATAACGGAACGTAAGACAAAAGAAATGGAGCTCAGCCACTGGGCACGTATTTTTAACGAATCGTTGAACGAAATCTATGTTTTTGATGCGGATACGCACAAGTTCACCAATGCAAATAAAGAGGCGCAGCGAAATATAGGATATCCTATGGATGAACTGGCCGAGATGACGCCTATTGACATTGAACCGGAACTAGACCAACCTTCATTTCAAAAATTGCTACTACCCTTGTTGGAAGACAAGATGGGCAAGGTAAAGTTCGAGACCAAGCACAGAAGGAAAGATGGTTCTTCCTATCCCGTAGAAGTACACTTGCAACTATCGGCCATGGGAGAAAACAGGGTTTTTGTAGCTATGATATTAGATATTACAGAACGAAAAAACTATACCCGAAAACTTGAAAAAACGGTACAGGAACGTACCAAACAATTGACAGAAGCACTTGCCGTAGAAAAAGAACTGAACGAACTGAAAACCCGTTTCCTGTCCTTGGTATCCCACGAGTTCAAAACACCCTTGAGCAGTATTTTAACATCAATAACTTTACTGGGGAAGTACACCCGGACCGGGCAACAGGAAAAGAGGGAAAAGCACGTAACCACCATCAAGAACAAAGTGAAATACCTTGATGCCATTCTGAACGATTTTCTTTCCGTAGAACGTTTGGAGTCTGGGAAGGTCAAGTACAAGATAGAAAGTTTTCCACTCAGTAAAATAGTCAATGAAGTGGTTTACGATTCCAATATGCTCCTTAAAGAAGGACAAAAGATCCAATATCCCGAGAATATAGATGATATTATTCTAGAATTCGATGAAAAGACCTTGGAATTGGTGCTGTCCAATCTCGTGCACAATGCCATTAAATATTCCCCGGAGGATTCCATCATCAACTTACAGGTGGAGACCGAAGAAGATGGGTTAGCAATCAAGGTCATAGATCAAGGAATAGGTATCCCCGAACAGGAACAAAAACATATTTTCGATCGCTATTTTAGGGCCGGCAACGCCTTGCTCACCCAAGGTACGGGCATTGGGCTGAACATTGCAAAGCAGCACCTTGAAAATATAGGTGCCAGCCTTGAATTTTCAAGTATGGAGAACGAAGGATCAACATTTACGGTTCACATCCCTAAAGAACTAAATACCACCTAGAAAATGAAAACAATTTTATTGATCGAGGACGACAAGGCCTTACGCGAAAATACCGAGGAGCTTTTAGAGCTTTCGGGATATTCGCTACTTACTGCGCCCAATGGAAAAATCGGTATAGAAATGGCCAAAGAAAACGTACCCGATATTATTATCTGCGATATCATGATGCCCGAAGTGGATGGGTACGGGGTTTTGGAGAACCTTTCTGCCGATGAAAAAACGAAACAAATACCGTTTATTTTCCTATCCGCCAAAACCGAACATAAAGAAATACGAAAAGGGATGGACCTGGGTGCGGACGATTACCTGACCAAACCTTTTGAGGAGGAAGACCTCGTTAGCGCCGTGGAAAGTAGGTTGGCCAAGGCCGAACTTTTGAACCGTATGCTCAACAAAACTTCAAACGACCATGGGGTTTCGGAAGATGAGATGCGCACCTTGCACGAACTAAAGAATTTTTTTGACGACAATGGAGAAGTTGTCGCTTTTGATCAGGGGGAAACCATTTATCAAGAAGGCTCGCGATCCAACAAAATTTATCTCATTCTAAAAGGGCTGGTAAAATGTCATTGTATGGATGCCGATGGCAAGGAGCTGATCACCTCATTGTTCCGGACGGATGATTTTTTGGGATTTACTTCCTTTCTCCATAATATTCCTTACCAAGAATCGGCAACGGCAATGGAGCAGGTAGAGTTGGCAGGAATTTCTAAAGAGAGCCTTAAGGAAATCTTGGAGAAAAATAAAACTATCTCCTTGGAGCTGATGGAGCTGTTGACCGACAATATTAGCATGATCAAAGCACAATTGTTACAAATGGCCTATAGTTCTGTTCGTAAAAAAACGGCACAGACACTCTTACAGTTTGCCGAGATCATGAATACCAAAACCGAGGAACCCATTAAAATATCGAGGAACGATCTGGCAAGTGTAGCCGGTATTGCAACAGAAAGCCTTATACGTACCCTTTCCGGCTTTAAAAAAGAGGGCCTTATAGCCATTGAAGGGCGAAACATTAGAATTAAGGAACTAAAAGCGTTACAATATGTGAATTAGCCCGGTAGCTTTAAGAAATGAACTACTTCGGTACAGAGCTAC
>CAJQMW010000266.1 GCA_905479535.1 uncultured Maribacter sp.
AAAGCCTTCATTAGGGCACAAAAGCCGAAAAATATCGGTTCCAAACAACAACTCAAGACGAGTTCCGATTTCAAGGGATATTGTGTTTCTTTTTATCTATGAAATACCTAAAAATCCGTTGAAATACATTTTTTGCCCTAAAGAAGACGTTACACAACAAAATACAGGGGTTACACAACAATATTCCAAAAGAAGCAAATTCAAGTGATATTTTTGTTTTATCAATTAAAACCTGCTTGTGCCAAATTGAGAGTTTTACGCTCAAAAGGAGAATCAAGCCTTATTTAATTGATATGAACAGAGTTTAATTCTAAGATAGGGTGTTGGGAGAGCACCACCCTTTTGTTGGTTGGGCAGTTTTCTAGAAATTTTTCTATTTAATCTAAATTTTGTCTCACAACAAAAATTTAGAAGAACCGCTGATTTATGCTATGTTTAGGTCGGTATCTTAATATGATATGAAAAAAGTCCTTTATTTTAATTTTATTCTTTTGGTCTTCTTCCAGTGCTTTCCATTGATTGGAAGCGCTCAGGAACCACCTTCCCAGGCTAATGACTACTTTAAGCAGTTCCAGGATTTACCCGGCTCTGAAGATCGCTCCGTTTTTTTCTTTTCTACTCCCAACAGATATAATCAAAATTCCGCATACGACTGGTTGGATACGGTACATGTGTATTTAAATAGTTCCCAAAAGACCAATGACTCCATTGCCTTGGTGAACTATCAATTGATCCAATCCCAGATCTATTACGATTTAGGGGACTATGAGAAAAGTTTAGCAATTTCAAAGTCGCTGTACGATACTATGGAATCACTATCTATGGATACAAAGGCCTTGATATTGGAACTAATGGATTCCAATTACTCTAAATTGGAGTTATACGATAAACAGATAGAAATAAGAAGACGAAAGCGAGAATTAGGGCTTACCAAAAATGTGGCATTCTATGATATCTACTCAAGCCTAGGCCAGCATAGAAAAGCCATGCGCGACTATATGGCCGAAGAGAAAAAAGACATAAAGGAAGATGATTTCTATGCACAGGCCATTTACAACAATAATATTGGGAATTATCTTAGACTTGATAAATCCACTCCAACCGCACTAAGCTATTTCAAAAAGGCAGATGCCCTTTTGGACGTTTATTTCAGTGATGTTTTGAGGGTTAAGCCAGATAGTGAACTTGTAGAGGCCAACCTCCTTAAGGGGGTCATACAAGGTAATATTGGAAAGTGCTATGTTCAATCCAAAGAATATGAAGAAGCAATTCCGTACTTGGAGAACAGCATCGAGATCATTAAAAAATATAATACGGGCAAATTTTCATCCGACCTTGTGGAGAATACTTTAGAAATCGCCGAATCTTACCTTCAATTGGATAATTATGCAAAGGCTACGGATTACTTGAGTGATGGTATGGATCCCATTAAAATTAAGAATATCTTAAAAAAGAATAGGTTATACGCCGCTTATTATGATAGAACGGGCGATTACAAGAGTTCTACGGCTTATTTAAAAAGAAATATTAGGATAAGGGATTCCATAGACTTGACCGAGGCCAATATTAAAAACCAGCAATTGACCTCAGTGGTAAGTCAAGATTTAGAATACTCCAGAAAAATGATGGAGGAGCAAAAAGAGGCCTTGGAAAAGTCAAGAAATGATATCATTGCCAAGGATGAGCGTATAAGTCTTGTTTTCATTTCATTGATTTTCACATTGCTGGGTTTTGCCGGCTTGGTCTATGCTTACCTAAAAAGTATAAAAAACCAACGGTTGATCGCAGAGCAGAAACATATTATAGAAAATTCCTTAGTAGAAAAGGACTCCTTGTTAAAAGAGATACATCATAGGGTAAAGAACAACCTTCAAATGGTTTCTAGTCTATTGAGCTTACAGACAAAGAATACCAGAAGTAAAGCCGCCATAGAAGCTTTAGAAGAAGGTAAGAGTAGGGTGAAGGCGATGGCACTTATCCATCAAAAGCTATATCAGAACGATGATCTTTCTGTAATAGAGATGCAGGGTTATATAGAGAGTTTGATCAATAGTGTACAATCTGTTTATAAAAAAGGCGGTCACAACATCAATATTACCATAGACGCGGAAGGGGTGGAGCTGGATATAGATCGAGCAATTCCCTTTGGTCTAATTTTGAACGAACTTGTTTCCAATTCCTTTAAATATGCTTTTCCACACGATGAGGATAATGGTAAAATTTATATCCATCTGAGAAAAATAATGGGACAGGAAGGCTTTTTTGAGTACACGGATAACGGTGTAGGTTTGCCCAAAGACACGGAGGAGCGGGCTAATTCCTCCATGGGAATACGCCTTATTAACAGGTTGGCAAATCAACTACAAACAAGCTTAAATACCGATAAAACATCGGAAGGGGTGCGGTTCTGGTTCAATTTTAAATAAGGCTTAGGTTACGTCGCTTTTCAATACCACCTTATGCAGAACTTTGGGAAGAAAACGTTTTAAATAAACACCCATAATTTCTTTTCCCCCAATGTAGGCTTCAAACTTATTTTTTTCAATCGCGTTAATTATTTTTTTTGCACAAAGGGCTACGGACATTCCATTTTGAGTGGCGTTGTCTTCTTTTTTTTGAGCACTTCCGTCACCTTTTAAGGCATTTTTTGCCACATCGGTTTGAATAAACCCTGGACATATTAGGGTAACTTTTATATTGTCCTTTTCGTGTTCCATCCGTAGGACATCGAAGAAGCCGTGTAGGGCATGTTTAGCACCACAATATCCAGAACGGTAGGGTGAGCCAAACTTTCCCATAAGGCTGGTTACGGTAACAAAATGACCTCCTTGGTTCTTTATGAATTCGGGAAGCAATGATTTAGTTAAACTTATAGTTCCCATATAGTTAACGTCTATCATCTTTTTGAAAACTTCAAGTTCTGTATCTATGATAAGCGATCGTTGACTTATACCTCCATTATTGATTAAAATATCAATCGTGCCATATTTTTGAATGGCCCTTCGTACTACCACGGATAGGGTATCAAATTGGGAAAGATCCAAGGGTACGATTGCAACGCTATCTGATTCCGAACAATTTGCTTTGACCTGTTCCAACATTTCAGTTCTACGAGCCGAAATAACAAGTTTATGGCCCATCTTGCTCAATTCATAGGTGAGCGCCTCTCCTATGCCAGAGGATGCCCCGGTAATCCAAATAACTTTTCCTTTGATACTTCCCATAGGTTTCGGTTTAAGACTGAAAATATACCTAAATTTATACGTTTATATGAAGGGTAATTACAAAAAATACATACTCTATTTTAAAAACCCAAGCGGCACTTCCCGTGGGACATTGATAACCAAGGAAACATGGTTCTTGATATTGGAAGAGGATGGAAAGTTCGGTATTGGAGAATGTGGTTTGTTCAGAGGGCTGAGTTATGACGATGTACCGGACTATGAGGAAAAACTAAAGTGGCTCATAGATAATATTGACTACGATAAAAATGGCCTATTGGATGAATTAAGAAGTTATCCAAGCATTCAATTTGGATTGGAACAGGCTTTACTTTCATTAAAATCTCAAAATCCTTTCGAGCTTTTTCATTCCCCTTTTTTGCACCAAGAAAGACCTATTTTAATCAACGGATTGGTTTGGATGGGGGACGAGGCTTTTATGCATCAACAAATTCAAGATAAAATCGATTCAGGATTTACCTGCATTAAAATGAAAATTGGGGCAATCGATTTTCAAAACGAACTGGATTTGCTTCAAATTATCCGCCAGAATTATGCTAAAGAGGAAATGGAATTACGTGTTGATGCCAATGGTGCTTTTTCACCAGATCAAGCCTTGGACAAATTAAAAAAACTTGCGGAGCTGGATTTACATTCCATAGAACAGCCCATAAGACAGGGAAATACCCAAGAAATGAGAAAACTTTGTGAGCAAACGCCCTTGCCCATTGCTCTGGATGAGGAACTAATTGGAGTATTGAGTGTAACGGAAAAGGAAAAATTACTACAAACCATAAGACCGCAGTACATTATTTTAAAACCAAGTCTGGTTGGTGGTTTCAGGGGTAGTTCGGAATGGATTAGGCTAGCCGAGAAGTATGATATAGCCTGGTGGATTACCAGTGCTTTGGAGAGTAATATTGGATTGAATGCCATTGCACAATGGACGGCCACTTTAAACAATGAAATGCACCAAGGTTTGGGTACGGGTTCATTGTTCACCAATAATTTTGATAGCCCCTTAACGGTAGAGAACGGAGGCTTGTATTATGAAAAAAATAAAAATTGGAAAGAGAATTTAATTGAGGAACTATGTATATAGAACAAGCGTATAAGGGAGATAATGCTACTTGGAAAGTAATATTGACTACAATTATTAGTACGGGAATATTTATTATCAACTTTATTTTCCTTCTCTTTATTTCCCCTGAAGATTTGGAAAAAACGTATGAGTTAATGAGAAACCTACCTCCAATTGTCAACTTGGTTTCCAATCTGGTTCCTTTCATCTTTTTACTGTTACTCCTTATTTTGATGGTTATTTTTCTGCATAAGAGAAGTTTTATTTCCTTAACCACGGCAAGAAAAAAGATAGACTTTTCCAGAATATTCTTTTCTGCTGGCTTGATTATTCTTTTGACTATAATAACATGCTTGTTGAAATTAAAGAAACAGGATCACCTTGGGTTTGTTTAACGTTTAAATTCTATCAAAACAACATTCGTTCTACAAACATTGAAATTCCCGATACCAACTCGGTTTACTGGCAACGTATAACGCAAACCACAAGGCAAGCAAAAGCTTTAGGTTTTAAAGTAGCTCTATTGCCTATTGTGTTATTAAAAGATGCAAAACCAAAAGAATGGAGAGGTAATATTAAACCTAAACCAATAGAAACCTGGTTTAACAACT
>CAJQMW010000267.1 GCA_905479535.1 uncultured Maribacter sp.
TACTTATTTCAATTTTCTTGATGCCTTGCTACTGCACAACCTTTCCAAACCGAACAAAAAACATCTTTTTTTAATTTGTCACTCGTTTCAATTGGCCTGTCTACATTGGGATGTGGCCAAGGTAACCAAACGGAGGTCTACCTCGTTCGGAATCTTGCCGGTCCACAAAACCAAGAGTGGCGAAAGGGAAGTACTTTTTCAAGGTCTGGACGACCCTTTTTATGCAGTAGATTCCAGGGATTACCAAGTTGTGGGGCCAAAAGAATGGAAATTGGATAGTCTGGAAGGCAAAGTTTTGTGTAGGGAGAAAATAAGGCCCAATGTGCCACTGGAAAGGGCGGTAATGGCCATTCGGTTTTCCAACGAGATATTCGGGGTTCAATTTCATCCAGAAGCGGATGCCGAGGGTATGAAGCGGTACTTTGAGCGTGAGGATAAGAAAGTCCTTATAATCAAGAAGTATGGTAAAAGAAAGTATCAGAATATGTTAGAACACTTGGAGGATGACGATAAAATAATGAGAACCAATAAAATTATTATCCCTCAGTTCCTAAAATTGGCTGCGGAGGATATTGACCAAAGTAAACTTCAAACCATATGATCACCAAAATAAGGGAGCAGTTCAATGCTAATTTTCAGGAGGCGTATTACGAAAATCTTAAGAAAGAAATTGTAGACACCTATGGCGAGGGGACCGCCTTTCGTTTATCCGAGACTCCAATTTTTGTGAGTAAAGAGGTTAAAAAAGAAATATTCGATGCATGTGAAAGTATCATAGCGCAACTGTGGGAGCTAAATTTTAAGGAAGTACGTTCTAGGTTCGTACCCCGGGAAATCCAATCTCCTTCCAAATTGGAAAAGCCCCATTTTTTGGCTATAGATTTTGGTATTTGTGAGGATGGAAATGGAGGGTTGACACCTAAATTGATTGAACTGCAAGCATTCCCCACCCTATTTTTTTATCAGCCTTTTTTAGGCAAAGCTTTTTTGAACAACTACCCTATCATCCCGAAAGAAGGACTACATTATTTTTTTAGTGGTCTGGATGAGGCTACGTACGTAAAGGAAGTACGACAGGTAATTTTAGGTGATGAAAAATCGGAGCATGTTATTTTAATGGAGCTGTATCCGGAAAAACAAAAGACCAGAATCGATTTTTGGGCCACGAAGAAGGCATTGGGTATAGAGGTGGTCTGTATGACCGACATTAAAAAAGAAGGTAAAAAGCTGTTCTATTACAAGGCCGGTATAAAAACACCTATTAAAAGAATTTACAATCGAGTCATTTTTGACGAAATATCCAGGACCAAAGATTTGAAAACCGCGATCAACCTTAATGATGAGGTAGATGTGGAATGGGTAACACATCCGGACTGGTTCTATATGATATCTAAATGCGTGATGCCGTTATTGCAACATAAGAATATCCCGAATTCTTTTTATCTGAACGATTTTCCAGAAGAAATAAACCTGGAGAAATATGTCCTGAAACCGTTGTTCTCGTTTGCTGGACTGGGAATTGATTTACATCCTACCAAAGAAAAGATAGCCGCTATTTCAGAAAAGCAGAATTATATCTTACAAGAGAAGGTGAAGTACGCCGCTAACATTAAAACCAATTCGGATAAAAATTCTAAAGCGGAAATACGCATACTCTATATCTGGGACGAAAAAAACGAGCGGTTAAAACCGGTCGTTAATCTTGGGCGCATGAGCAAGGGTGAATTGATCAATGTTTCACACAATACCGATGAAACCTGGATCGGTTCCTCCATTGGGTTTTTTGAGGAATAGATTTTGGGTGGTAAAAGTTTAGGAGTTGATTAGTTTAAGAGTATATACTCCTAACTCCTTACAACCTACCGTCTACCGGCCAACAACTTCGCCACGTATTTGCCGATGACGTCAAATTCCAGATTAACCAACGCACCTTTTTTATAGGTATTGAAGCGGGTGTGTTCATAGGTGTAGGGGATAATCGCTACGCTAAAGGAATTTACACCAGAATCAACCACGGTAAGACTGGTACCGTCGATAGTAATGGAACCCTTCTCAATGGTCGGGTTTCCCTTAGCAGCATCATAAATAAAAGAAAAGAACCAACTTCCGTCTTTTTCCTCGACACTGGTACAGGTTCCAGTTTGGTCCACGTGGCCCTGAACGATATGTCCGTCCAAACGCGACCCTAAAATCATGGCGCGCTCCAGGTTTACTTTATCACCCACCATAAGCCTATCGAGGTTTGTTTTCTCTAACGTTTCTGCTATGGCCGTAACCGTATAGGTGTCCTCGGACAATGAAACTACGGTGAGGCAAACGCCGTTGTGCGCTACGCTCTGGTCAATTTTTAATTCGGTTGAAAGGTCAGATTTTATAGTGATATGAAGATTGCCGGCATCCGTATCCAAACCAACGACTTCTCCTAAAGTTTCAATTATACCGGTAAACATGTATCGTTTTTATTAAGTAATTTTGTGCTTCAATAAATAACTCTCAATGTTTTGATTGAGATGAGTATCCACATCCCTTTTACCTCCCCTTTGGGGAGGTCGAAATCGCTTGTTGCGATTTCGGGTAGGGCTTACAAAGGTAAAGATTATCATGGAGGAAAAGGATAAGATTAAGTTGGGCATTTCTATAGGGGATTTAAACGGCATAGGTTGTGAAGTGGCGTTGAAAACTTTTGAGGATAGTAGGATGTTGGACTTTTGTACCCCTGTAATTTTTGCCTCCAACAAGACCATTTCGCATCAAATGAGAGTTTTGAACATCAATATCGCTTTTAACGGGGTCCAAGATGCTTCAAAGGCCATTGACGGTAAAGTGAATATTGTAAACGTTTGGAAGGAAGTGCCGAACATTCAATTTGGGGAAGCAACTGAGGAGTCTGGTAGTTATGCGATCAAATCGTTGAAGGCGGCTACCGAAGCGCTCAAAAATGGGACTGTCGACGTCTTG
>CAJQMW010000268.1 GCA_905479535.1 uncultured Maribacter sp.
ACCCCTTAGTGGTATGGTCCGCTATTAGGGGTAACTATAAAAAACTATTCAAGGTAAAATCCGGTTGGGGATCTCAGGTCCGTAAAGGATTTGCCAAGGCAACATGACTATGCGCGAGTTACAGGACATAAAAATTGACCCTAGGTCCAAGAAATTAAAGGATTTTATTCCTTTGGTTATTGCCTACTTTTTAGGGTTGGTAGTATTGTCCGCCTATCAAAATACCTCCCTCTATTTTTCTGGGGTTTTGGACAGTATCGTGAACAAGAGTTTTTTCATCCTTTTATTGCACCATTTGGGATTTGCCTCTGTCTGTGCAATATTCTTGGCTTTCTTTTTTAATATTTTAGAGAACTGGAAGCCGGGCAAAGGATTTCTATCGGTGAAAATTGTCATTGGTTTACTCTTACTCATAGAAGTTGTTCTTGTCAATTATTACGTGAGGAACTATGAGGTGCTAGGGGCCAATTTTTCCGGATGGTCCAGTTTAAGTGGTTCAAGGATTTCAATTTTTCAGGTATTGGGAGTATTGACGGCTTGTATTCTTGTAGTCCACTTTAGTTACAAGTACATTTCTTCGTTCTATAAGCTCATCAGTAGAATGTATCCTTTTACGATTATATTGTTCAGTTTGTTTTTGGCCACCCTGTATTCCGAGAAAAAAGCGGTCAACGAGAACAAGACCCAACATCTGTTGGAGCGCATTGGCAAAACATTATGTAACACCAATGCCTATGAAGGTGAGGCCGAATATCCTTTGCTGAAGGAGGCGGACTATACCGCAGGACTACACCAATACTTCAATTTTAAAACAGATAAACCTACTATTAAGATAATTATAGTGGATGGCCTGGGTAATTCTTTTTTCGACGATGACGGCGCCTACGTTAGTTTTATGCCCAATTTGTCCGCACTAAAATCAAAATCCCTGTATTGGGAAAATTTCTTAAGTAATACGGGTGAAGGACATGCTTCGCTTCCTACTATCATTGGTTCCTTACCCTTTGGACAAAATGGTTTTACGCACCTAGAAGAACTAGCTCATAGGAATACTCTTTATAGCATTTTACAAAGAAATGGTTACCGAACATCATTTGCCTATGGTGGGAACAGTGCCCTAAATGCTTACGACAAGTTTTTGTACGAGGAAGGGGTTGGGCACATTATAGACAAGAATGCTTTTGGTAAGGATTATACCCAACAATCAGAGGACGCTGCAGGAATTTCATTAGGATATCCGGACAAGGAACTTTTCAGAAAATATCACGAGAATATTTCGCGGGATACAATTTCGAGCTTGGACGTTTTGGTAACGCTTAGTACCAAAAAACCTTATCAAATACCAATGTTGGACCATTACTTGGAAAAGGTGGAACAAAGCCTGTCAAATTCTATTTTTGAGGGTAGGGAAAAACGAATAGTAACTAAGAATAAAGAGCTGTTCGCGAGCTTCCTATATTCGGACGAGGCCATTGAAGAGTTTATGGCAGCGGAGAGGAATTTTCCTGGTCATGATAACACTATTTATATCATAACTGGGAGCCACCATGTTACCGACTTGCCACAAAAAAAAGCACTTTCACGTTATAGGGTCCCATTACTAATTTACAGCCCCTTACTTAAATCGGGGCAGGTTTTTAATGAAATTGCTTCCCATGCGGACATCGTACCTAGCTTGCTTAATTTGTTAAACGAGCAATATCAAATTGAATCGCCCAAAAATATTGCATGGTTGGGAAGTGGCTTACTATCTCAAAAAGATTTCTTGAATAAAAAGCAGATTCCCTTGTTAAGGAGCACCAATAACATTCAGGATTATATCTCTGGTTCTAATTTTCTAACCGATGGTGATGTATATGCGCTCGATGAAGATTTGAATTTTTTGGAGGAGGAAGAGGATATAAAAATAGAAGATATTCAAGAAAGGTTCAACCACTTTAAAGCTGTAAATACCTACGTTACTACCAGGGATAAAATTCTTCCAAAGGATATTTCCCTGATTACGTATTCAGAAAACACATTTACCAAGGAGCAAGAAATATGGATACAAAGTGTTTTTAACGGGCAAGATTTTGACGAAGCTTACGGTACCGCTAGAAAATTGGCCCTAAATAATGATTGGGAAAGGGCACTGCTGCTATGTAAGTATATTTTAAGTGAAATTCCAAGACATGCGGATACGGAAATTTTAATGGGCAGACTCTATGCTTGGCAAGAAAATTATGAAAGGTCCATATCAATTTTGAAAAAAGTGATTGAAAAATATCCAGACTATGAGGATGGATATTGCGCGCTTTTAGACACCTATTATTGGGCGGATAGGAACGAGAACGTATTATGGATAGAAGAGTCCGTTAAAAAGAATCAACTGAATCAGGAATTGTTAACGGAAAAGATTGCCCGTTCGCTCCAAAAAGTGAAAGAAAAAAGAACCAAGGATTTAAAGCAAGCCGTGCAAGGGAATAAAGATGCGGTGGTTAAAAGCAACATGAAATGAGTCAAAGAAGAATAATTTTCCTGTTGTTCATTGCCTGGGGATACATTTCCAATGCCCAAGACATGGCCTATTCCGGTGATCCAGATGCTTCCTTTCTCGCCGCGCGTGATTTGGCTTTTGCAGGGGAACGCGAAGTAGCAAGGGATACCCTAAGACGAATTCTAACCGTTTATCCGGAGTATACGGATGTTCGTTGTCTTTTGGCCAAGACCTATAGTTGGGATAATGACTATGAGGAGGCCCGCCTGCAGTTCAATAGAATAACGAGTGATGATAAACAGAACAAGGATGTATGGATAGGGGCTATAAAGAACGAACAATATGCAAAAAACCCGAATATTGCCTTAGGGCTCTGTCACAAAGCCCTTATTCATTTAGAGGATG
>CAJQMW010000269.1 GCA_905479535.1 uncultured Maribacter sp.
CATACTTGGTATGGAGGAACTTTCCGAGGAAGATAAGTTGGCCGTAGGTAGGGCAAGACGTGTTCAGCGTTTCCTATCCCAACCATTCCACGTAGCTGAACAGTTTACGGGAATCCCAGGGGTATTAGTAGACATCAAGGAAACCATTAAAGGATTTAACATGATTATGGATGGTGAGTTAGATCATCTTCCGGAATCTGCTTTTAACCTTAAGGGTACCATTGAAGAAGCGATAGAAGCTGGAGAGAAAATGTTGGCTGAAGCTTAAATTAGTTGTCAGTTGAAGGTTGATAGCTGTTCGTTTAATTCCAGAACAATCAACCAACAACGAACAACCAACAACTAGAAAATATGTATTTAGAAATCGTATCACCAGAAGCTACCTTATTTGCTGGAGAAGTTACTTCGGTAACCGTTCCAGGGATTAATGGAGAATTTCAAATGTTAAAGGACCATGCGCCTATCGTATCCTTGTTACAAGAAGGAAATGTAAAGGTGGAAGGGAACATAACGATTGATGAAGCGCATGAAAATAGGTTTTCTAAAGATGCCTCAGGTAAAACAATTCTGCCGATTACCAGCGGAACCATAGAATTAAAGGATAATAAGGTAATAGTTTTGGCGGATTAGTTTGCGCCAAACTAAAAAATAAAAAGCCATGTTCTACATGGCTTTTTTATGGACTATATTCAAGAATATCCGCGGGTTGGCAATCCAACGCTTTGCATATGGCTTCCAAGGTAGAAAAGCGAATTGCCTTTGCTTTTCCCGATTTTAATATCGACAAGTTTGCCTCTGTTATGTCAATGATTTCGGCTAGTTCCTTGCTTTTCATATTTCTTTCTGTAAGCACTTTATCTAAATTAACGATGATGCCCATACTATATAGTTAAGTCGTTTTCAGATTGAACATATAGGGCTCTTTTAAATATGTGGAATAGAAAAAGAGCTATCATACCGAAAATTAGATGAAGAATTAGGTTATGGACATCGCCAAAATCAGTTTTTTTCATAATTGGGAAATGAACAAGAAAATATAAAATAGGCCCTACCAAAAGGTTCAGGATAGTGAAGATTTTGAGATTGATTACTGCTTTCTTATTAAAGATTACTTTTTCTCTTAAGGCCTTAAATATATTTGACAAAACATAAAAGAAAATCGCACCAAAGAACAAACCTATCGAAATCGTGAGAATTACGTTAAATTTATAATCACCCGTAATCTGATTTCCAAAGGGTGGAATACTCATAAAATAACGGTCATTAACTACTTCAAAGTTTCCTATAATGAAGGATAAGTCTATGAAGAGAACAAATAACAAGAGTCCTAAGGAAATTAATCTAAAGAGATAGTATATATATTGTGCTAAGGAATTTGGACCGAGAAGTTTCATGTTATAATTATTGTTTAACAATAACAAATATATACAAATTATTGATAAACAATAATAAAATTTAAATTTATGAAATAATGAAACTCTTAATTTTTGTAGCACCCTAAATTGTAGGTCTGACTTTAGAACTATCTATCAAAATACTTATAAACCGTATGTTAATAACTTAAACATGCAGTTCATCGAAAAAAACATCGATTTCATCGGTAAACCTATTTTTTTGGATACTTTGCGGGCTTAAATGAAATTTACCGACCTTTTGATATGGGATTAAAGTTTAAAAATGCGCTTATAGCATTTTCCCTCCTCTTACTTTTTACTGTTTTTACTTCTTGTCAAAAGGATCACGATTTGGTCTCCTCATATGTCATAAAAAGTTCACTTCCCAAAGTAGAAGCGATTGTGGAAGTGCCTAAAGGAAATGAAGTGCACAATAACGCAATAAATAGTTCAGAAGAGAAGGAAGAAATAACGGAAGGCCCCAATTAAATTGCTCTTACGCTTTTTACCTCCACTACAAAACTCCGATTTATTTTCATTTTAATCGTTCGTTTTTAGAGCAATAATATTCCAGTGCTGTCCTAGTGATTTATAACTCCGTAAAAGTTCAAAGCCAATGGCTTTGTGGGCATTCAACGAACGTGTGTTGCTAATATCCACTTCCGTAATTATAGCGTCATAGTTGTTTTTATATTCACTTTTCATTGTAGCGTACAAATTCCTAAAAACACCTTGTTTACGGTAATTTTTGTCCACACACACCTGTCCCATGACTAAGTAGTTTTCTAATTTCAGTTTTTTCAGTTCTTGGAACATAGGCGCTAGAACAGGAATATCTTCTCCAAAAGAAGGATCCATACTCAGTGCGTAACCCACTACTTCACCGTTATATTTTGCGATAATATGGGGACAGATATCGTTCATTTGTTTAAGGATCTCAAAGGAATGTGTAACCGTAACGAAACCCTCTTTTTCCCTTTCCTCTTTAGAAATAGAAGCAATCGCATTTCGTTTTTGAAGTGCTAAAATTTCTTCTAATTCTTTATCGGTCGAAGCTTTGGTATAGTATACTTCCATTTATTCGGGCTTTAACCAACGCTTTCGATTATTCAATACTTCCTCGGACGGGTTTTCACCTTCGCTTTCAACTAAAGATAAGGTGTAAGAAGGATCAGCTGCTAGAATGACTTGGGTAGTTTTCTTCTGGCCAAAGCGCTCAAAATCTAATTGTACAGTATCACCAACGGAGAATTGGCTGATAAAAGCATCGAACCGTTCGGATTTTGGATACGGGTTGCCATTAATAGCATATATGATATCTCCTTCGTCCAATCCGGCTCTATAAACAGGACTATTTATTTTAGGATTGGAAGAAATTTTGCCGTTTCCATCGCCATCTAAAACTACGGTAACTCCAAAATAAGGTTCGTTAGATTTTTGTTTTAAAACCACACCAACGGATTTTAGCAAACGCTCATAATCGGGCATTTCACTTTTATAGATGTAGCTGTTAAAAAACGAATCCCCAAAATTTTTATCCGCATACTTGTTTAAAGTTTTGTGCAGATCCGCTACCGTATAGGGCGTTTCATTTTTACCATAGGTTTGCCAGACTAGTTTCATGTAATCGTCCAAATTCAAATTAATTTCCCTTAGAGAGAGGTCTAGGGCCAACCCCAGAACACTTCCATAGGAATAATAGGATATGAATGTATTCTCTCGATTTACAGGGTCTACTGAAGTGGCCGCATCTACAAAGGGCGCTTGGTAACTCATTTCTATCGGATTAAAAAATTGGCGTGCCGGGGAATTCCAGACATAATTAAAAGTGCCCGATAGACCTTCAATATATTCTTGAGGAGAAATAAGCCCTGCTCTACATAAAATTAGATTAGTGTAATAGCTAGTGAAACCCTCTGCAAACCAGAGTTCGCCGCTCATATTGGCTACCTCAAAATCAAAAGGTTCCAATGAGTTTGGTCGTATACGCTCTACATTCCAGGCATGAAAAAACTCGTGTGAAACCGTTCCAATATTATTTTCCATACCTCCCTCCTCCAAACTTCTGGTATTGGTCAAAACTGTAGAATTACGATGTTCCATTCCATCGCGGGAAGCATTAGGTACATAGCAGGCCAAAAAGGTATATGTACCGTAATCAAACGTAGGTAATTCCCCATAAACGTCTTTCTCTGCTAAGACCACTTTCTTTACTTTCTCAAAATAGGTGTCCAGTTCCTCACTAGTCCCATTATGATGAAGGACGAATTGTATAGTTTGCCTATCGACCATAAATTCACGCAAACCAAAATTACTGAGTTCCGTGGGGCTGTCCATAAAATACTGTAAGTTGGGAGCGGAATAGGTGGTACCTTTAACTAGGGGTAATTGCGTGGCTACTTTCCACCCTAAATCTTCACGGGGGTTGAAGGTTACCTGTATATTACGTACGCTTAAAGAAGGGGCGTATAGAAATGTGGCGGGTATATTCAAGTGAGCATGAGTTTCGTCAATTTGAGCATAGGTGCCATCCCCTCTATTGGCAAATAAAGTGTAGGTAACATGAACTTCCCCGTCATGTCCACTAATATGCCATGCGTACGGATTTGGACGAGTAACGTTGAGAAGTTTTCCTTTTCCATCCGTTGCCCGAAAATCATAAATATTCTTGGCAAACTCATGCAAGGCGTATCGCCCTGGAGAGGTTCTACTCATCCGAACGAGCAAAGTATCCTTTTCGATATCGGTAAAATGAGCTTTTACTTGCGCTTCATGATGGACGGCATTTTCAAAAGAAATGGTATAAGAGTTTGTTTGACTATGGGAAACCCATGTGAATAGCAAGAAAAGCGATACTGACCTGAATATTTT
>CAJQMW010000270.1 GCA_905479535.1 uncultured Maribacter sp.
CTGCTAAAATACGCCCCGAACGGGCAACCCCTAATACAGCGATTTCTGAACATGCAATGCTGCCGTCCCTCGAATTTCTTGGTTCCCGTGATATTGGCGACCCTTCCTGCCGTGACTACTCGGCCATCGAAATTCTCGCCCACCTTTTCCCGAAATCGTTGCTCGACACAATTAAGGTCCATCATCGGTAAAAACTGGCCATCGGGTAATTGTTCCAACCCCAGATTTTCTCCCGACACCCCGATGTAGGTCTCTACTTTATCGTACCACGGGGCGATATCCTTATATCAAACGGGCCAATCCACTGCGATTCCCTCTCGCTGGTTGGCAGTAAAGTCGATATCGCTCCAACGGTAACTATGTCGCCCCCACATGATAGAACGCCCACCCACGTGGTAGCCACGCATCCAGTCAAAACGTTTGATTTCGTTGTAGGGGTGTTCCAAATCGTTCACGAACCAGAGGGCACTGACCGCATTGGTCGTGTACCCGGTCCTATTTTGCTTTGGTTGCTTTTTTAAATCTTCCTGTGTCGGCTTCCCTCCGTTCGGTAGGTCCCATGGATCTTTATAGGCAGTAGGATAGTCCTCTATATGGCGTACCATCCTTCCACGCTCAAGAACCAAGGTCTTAAGGCCGTTCTCACAAAGTTCTTTGGCGGCCCAGCCACCGCTGATGCCGGTTCCCACAACAATCGCATCATAGGATTGCTGTTCTTCGTTGTAATAGAATTTTTTCATTGTCAAATCTTTTAAAAAGCCATTCATTCTTTCGCTATCTTAAAATGTATAAATGACTTTGTGTTTACATTTTTATCATCTTTGAGCATTTAGTTTTCTAATCGGGCACATAGTTCATACAAGCGTTTGTAAATATGCTATAACCTGTAGTCTTTCAAAAACCTAAAATGGGGAAGAAAGGTGAGTAAAAGCATCGCCGTACGTACCATTTGATAGGAAACCCAATTTACCGACCTGTTGAATATACCTGCTCTTTGTCTAAGACCCTCCTTTGTGATTTCACTACACTCGCTGATAACCTTTTCAAAGTCAGCGCGAAGGTTTTCGGCAAATTCTACGGAGTGAATTTCCACGTTCATTTCAATACTACCGTAGCAACTAAGACTGTTCAGGTTAAATGAGCCTACGGTGGACCATTTTTTATCTACCACCGAAGCTTTACCGTGCACTACGGATTTGTTCCACTCATATATCCTCATATGGTGGTTTAAAAAAGAGGAATACAAATGTTCGGTTGCCCTACGTACCAACGGCACATCGCTAATGCCCGCTAAGATTACCGTGGTCTTTATTCCTCTTTTACAGGCTTTTTTCAACGCCTTTGCTATTATGCTTCCGGGCAAAAAATACGAGCCTACGATAACTATCTCTTTTTCGGCTTGGAGTATGGCATTGGTATAGGCATCGCAGACTTCCGTTTTACTTTTAAGCCAGTCGTTCTGTAAGATTCCAACCCTTGCTTTTTCCACCAAATGCAAGACGGGCTTTATTTTTTTTGAGCTACTTTGTTTAAAAAAATAATCCCTACACAGTTTCTGTAAATCTTCTGCGGCCGGACAATACAACTGCACGGCATAATCAAGCCAAGGTTCAGATTCAGTTGTGCCATGGTATTTATCGGCAATATTGATTCCCCCGATCAGTGCTGTTTTTCCGTCGGCGACGACTACTTTGTGGTGCATGCGCCTACCGAGATAAAAATTGTTCCAAGAGAACAAAGGGGAGAAAAACCGAAGGGAAATACCATGTTGTATTAAATCATGGACATAACTATCGGGAAGTGCCGCACTGCCATAAGCGTCCAACAGTACATACACGTTTACCTCTCGCCGGGAGGCTTCCTTCAGTAGGGCAGCTATCCGGTTTCCCGTACTATCGTTTTCAAAAATGTAGGTTTGTAGATGGATTTCCTTTTTGGCATTTTCAATTATTTTTTCCAACCTATAAAAATAATCTTCGCCCGAATGGACCAGTTCAATATGTTTAGTATTGTGGGTGCCATTTTGAAATAGCCTTTCATGAGGTTTTAGGGTTGTCCGTTTATGCTCCATATTATTTTTTCAGCTTACGTTCATTATCAGCAACAGGACCAAGGATACTTAAAATATGTTCCCAGGTTGCCCAGTTTTTATATCTAAAACAATTCCCTTAAATACTTGAGATTGGATTTTGCCGTGTCTATTACCTCGGCACTTTGGCCGTTCAGCATCATCTTGCCCATGCTCGTTGCAAAACCCTTTACCTGGTCAAAACTCACTTTGGGTGGCATGGCCAGGGCTTCGGGATCTGTAAAAATATTGACCAGTACGGGTCCCTTGTGTGCAAAGGCTTTTTTTAATGTGGGTTCTACATTTTCACATTTTTCCACGTTCCAGGATGTTATGTTCATCGCCTGCGCCACCTGGGCAAAATCAGGATTTTCCATATCGGTTTGCCAATCTGGGTAGCCGGCCACGTTCATTTCCAGTTTAACCATTCCCAGCGACCGATTGTTAAAAACCACTATTTTTACCGGTATGTCATACTGGCTTATGGTCATAAGGTCGCCCAAAAGCATGGTTATGCCACCATCACCGCATAAAGCGATAACTTGCCGATCAGGCCTCGAAAGGCCGGCACCGATGGCCATGGGCATGGCGTTTGCCATGGAGCCATGGTTAAAAGAGCCGGTAAGGTAGCGGTCTCGCCCGCCTTTTATATAGCGTGCCGCCCAAACTGCGGACATGCCGGTATCCACGGTAAAGATGGCGTCGTCTGCCGCCACTTCATCAATTACTGCAGCCACAAATTCAGGATGTATGTTTTTTTCACTGGATTTGGCTTTTACGTAAGAGGCGTATTTTTCTTCTTGTTGTTCGTGGAGTTTACGCATTTCATTTAAAAAACCCTTATCGGTTTTTTCCTCTATCATGGGCAGCAAGGTTTCTATGGTGTCCTTTATTTTTCCGGCATAGCCAAAATCCACTTTAGCGCGCCTCCCGATACGTTCCGGTTTATCGTCTATTTGGATGATTGTATTTTTCTCCGGTAAAAAGTCGGGGTAGGGAAAATCGGTTCCCAATAATAGCAACAAATCGGCATCGTGCATGGCCTTAAATCCAGATTTATTCCCTAATAGACCGTTGAGTCCTACGGCAAAAGGATTGCTGGTCTTATCAAAGAATATTTTTCCGCGAAAACTAAAACCCATGGGAGCCTGCAGTTTTTTAGATAATTGAATGGCTTCCTCCTGGGCATCTTTGCACCCATAGCCGCAGAATAGCATTATTTTTTTATGGGAATTAATTATCTGGGCCAATGCTTCCATTTCCAATTTCCCGGGAATGAGCCTAGAACTTGTATAGTAGTTTTTATGTGACGTGGTGATTTCCCGTGCATCTGCGGCGGCCACATCCCCCGGAAGCCCCACCACTGCAACGCCGCGTTTTTCGATCGCATGCTGAATGCCCGTTTGAAAAGCATGTGCGGCCTGCTGCGGGGTATTGGCCATAAAACAATATTTGCTGCAATCGTCAAATAGTTTGACCACGTTAGTCTCCTGAAAATTTTCCGTACCAAGTTTATCGGTATTAATCGTGGAGGCAATCGCAATCACGGGGTTTCCGGATCTATTGGCATCGTATAGCCCGTTGATCAGATGTACGTGACCTGGGCCGCTACTGCCCATACAACAGCCTATGCCATCTAGCTCGGCATCCATAGAGGCTGCATAGGCGCCCGCCTCTTCGTGGCGAACGTGAATCCACTTAATCCTACCGTCCCGCCTTACGGCATCGTTGATAGGGTTCAAACTATCGCCGGTTACGGCATATAATCTTTTAACACCTGCATTCACGAGGTTTTCTACTAATAAATCTGCAACATTTTTTGACATAACTCGTTTTTTTTAATTAACTAAAACTGGTTAGGATAAAATAGTATTCCGGATGATGTACATGTTTAGAATGCTTTAAATTTTTATTCCTCATCATTTTAC
>CAJQMW010000271.1 GCA_905479535.1 uncultured Maribacter sp.
TGTTCGATAAGGTAATCGAACACGTTGAAGCCAAAAGAAGGGCTAAGCTGGATAAATGGATAGACGGCGAGGAAGCAATGCACATCCTCAGGATAAAATCCACTACAACGTTACAGAAATTAAGAGATGAAGGAAAAATAAGATTTACTCAACCGCAGAAGAAAATAATTCTTTACGACCGAGATTCTCTAAATGAATACCTTGAAAATTACGCTCGCGAAACTTTTTTATAAATAGACATGGGGATGAGAATTTATTCGGATTATAAAAAGGTATTCAATCTTGGATATGAAATAGCCAAGGAATTAGCTTTGAAAAAGCCCATGTTCAAAGCTAAGGATGCTGCACAAAATTCATCAAACGCAATACGGGCCGGTATTGCCCTGAATACTTTTTTCCGAAAAAATAAGCCAAAAGAACAAGCTGTTTTTAACGGCTTTAAAGATGAACTTACCGACTACACAAAATATAGGGGCAAGGGTATTTCGATGTGAGCATTGATAAAGCATTCGGTCAATTTGAGCTAGTGCCCTGAAGGGCACTTTTTTGTGGATAGGGGGAAGAAAGAAAAATCAAATAGTTTGCCAGTATTATAAAGAATTGGCACTCTATTGAATCAACATATTAAACTCCCAATGCCTTAAACCAGTAAAAGAAAGCCTCGGGATTGTTCTTTTTCAGCTTGTTCAATTTGTTGTGGTCAGGATTTTCAATTAGCCAATCGGATACATCTTTTGCATTTGCAAAACGCTCTATTTCATAAGAACTCCGAATTTTTAATAAACGCGTAAGGTAAGCGACCTAGGCGGCGGTAATGGCTTCTTCAATGGAAAATTTCTGAATGGTAAAATTCGTAAAATTACGGATGCCCAATTCCATCATTTGAAATTCAGGGGAAGCGGTATCGCGTGAAGCCAATACCCGACAGGCATCAAAAGTATCATCCAATACTTCCAACGGGCCAATGGTCAGTTTTCTGAAACTTATTTCCTGTTCGACTACCTTATTGAGACTTTTTAGAACTACCTCAAAAGAGGAGACATTATCCATAAGAAAAGCAATATCGAATAGTTGTTTGATTATTTCAACAGGGCGGTTCTTTGTATATAAAATACCTGTGGTTTTTAGGGGCAAATGCGGTTAGTTTGTCTCCCAATACGGAGGAGAAAGTAGGCATTGGCACTTTTGTGATCCGACCTTCCGTTACCAACCAATCATGATCGATCGAAATCTCGGTCAATTCAGGGTAAGGATTACCGGAGTATAACAAATCAAGTAGGATCGGTTCTGTTTTGCTATCGATACTGCTTTCATAATACAGTTTGAAATGCCCAATGGGAGCATCGGCGGTATGCTTCCTGTCGCTGTCGTTTTCCCAATTCAAAAAGGGGTCTTTGCCGCTAATTTGCTTTAGAACGGCAATAATTTCTTTTTCCGAATGTTCGGTAATAATGTCAATGTCTATGCTAAACCTCTTGGGTACAGGTGTCGTCAAGAGCAATGAAGTG
Source organism: uncultured Maribacter sp. (assembly GCA_905479535.1). Taxonomy (GTDB): domain Bacteria; phylum Bacteroidota; class Bacteroidia; order Flavobacteriales; family Flavobacteriaceae; genus Maribacter. The sequence continues at coordinate 1,509 of CAJQMW010000271.1, forward strand.
CCGCCTTAAAAATAAAGTTGAGGTTATGAAGGCTTAACTTTTCTAAAAACAGCAGCGCATAAATGGCTTTTTCGATCAGTTTCGGGTCGGACCGCTTTCCTAACTTCCCCCGAATTTTGAATATCCAGTCTTTTGAACAACTCGTTGCCGCTATCATTTTAGAGAATTAAAGTTTGGCATAATTTTAAACTTTTGTCCTAGTTTTATCAAGTAGTTCGGTAACCTTCTCTTCACGGTTGCGCCTTAGCGCATAGCGTTTCATCTGTAATGTATTGATCGTGTAGTTTCTCATTGCGTTCTCATAAATAAAACTACGTTCGCTTTGTTGTGCCGCGAACAAATCTTCATCTATCAGCATATCTACCAACAACTTTTCAAGGGTCGGGACAAAGATTTTCTCCAATTCTACAACTGGGGCTTCCGACACAAGGTTTTTAACGATAATGGTATCATCGGAATTGGCAATGTACCTGTCAAAAATTTTATCATCAGGATTCAAGAAAACATTTTTATGGCGTTCACTTAAAAAATGGAATACTTGGTTCACGGCATCCTTTTCAACTTCAATAACCTTGTAATTTATGAACAGTTGGTGCCGCATGAAATGGTTCAGCCAAAGGGTATCCCAAATACACATTCGAATAAAAGGAAATTGTTTCCTTATTTTTTTGAATATCCGCTTTAATCCAGCTTCGAGATAAGGTGTAAACGTTTTTTGTTTTCCAAGGCGATAATACCCCCGAGAAGGGCTGGTCAATATTCTTTTTTCCTTTAATTTTGAGAGATAGACGCTTATCGTACTTTCTTTCCAATCGGGAAAGTCTTTGCTGATTAATTGCATCAACTGTTTTCTTGACAACGTTTTCTTTGTCTCAAAATAAGAATCTATGGTATGTTGTAATTGCTTGACCAAGACTGTTTTTTTTAAGATTCAATAAAGATAACCAAAAATTAAAGTATGGCAAATTATTCTAATTATGCCTAAGTTTAATAATTTGTGTACTTTGGAAATACTTATGATATTTTATAAAACAGGGTCTACTAAAGCAATAAGGCACTTGCCTCGTCCAAGACAGTACTATCCAATTCTTTCAAATATGCTTGCGTAATCGCCAAGTTTTGATGACCCATTGATTCGCTGATTATATCCGTCGCTACACCTTTTTGCTTAAGGCAGTTGGCAAAACTATGTCTAGCCACATAACTGCTAATGTTCTTATCGATCTCGCAGATACGGGCAATTTCCTTTAAATCCTTATTGAATTTTTTTAGGGTTTTAGACTTCCTGTTCTCGATTTGGGTGGGTGTCATATTCTCTTTGAGTAGTAAAGGAAATACGTATTTTGTCCCTCTGGAATTTTCTTGATAATAATCAAGGATTTCCTGCACCGGCGGCAGGACTTTTAAAATGAAATTGCCTTTGGTCTTGGAGCGTGTGTA
>CAJQMW010000272.1 GCA_905479535.1 uncultured Maribacter sp.
CATAAGGTACATAACAACAACTCTATTTCTTCCAAATTCTTGATGTAATGGAGGAGAAAAAATTATTCAGAATTATTAATTTTTAACACATAAAATGAAGTCAATTACAATTAAAGGATCGGAAAGAGAAAGCGTGGGCAAAAAGGCGACTAAGGCCCTACGTAATGCTGGAAAGGTTCCTTGCGTAGTATACGGAGGGGAAAAACCATTACACTTTTCAGCAGATGAACTAGCGTTCAGGGATTTAGTGTACACCGGTGCCGCCCATACCGTAAAGGTTGACTTGGGAGAAGGGAAAGTCAAGGCGATTATGCAAGATATTCAATTTCATCCCGTAACGGATAAAATTCTGCATATCGATTTTTACCAACTCTTTGACGATAAAGAAGTTACAATGAACATTCCTGTTCGTCTTCAAGGAAATGCACCTGGGGTGCGTAACGGTGGGCGACTATTGTTCCGAAAAAGAAAATTGGCCATTAAAGCCTTACCGGACAACTTACCGGATTTCTTTGATGTTGATATTTCCAAATTAAAAATAGGGGACAACATCATTGTTGAATCTTTATTGAGTGATGATTTTACTATTTTACATCCTGATACTACCGTAGTTGTACAAGTGAAAACGCAACGTGCAGCCATAGTAGTCGATGAGGAAGAAGATGTAGAAGGTGAAGAAGGAGCAATTGAAGGTGCTGAAGGCGAAGGAGGTGAAACTCCAGAAGCTTCCGAAGGTGGTGAAAGCAAGGAATAATAATTTCTTAGGATTTTTGATAGCAAAGCATCCCGATAGCAATTTCGGGATGCTTTTGTATTTTTAAGTTTTGCTAAACCGACCCTCATGTTACAATTCTTGAAAGCCCTATTTAAGTCGAGTGAACCCATTATAGATACAGAAGATACCATGAAAAAATTCTTAGTCGTAGGTCTTGGAAATATTGGTGAGGAATACTTGGAAACCCGCCACAACGTAGGGTTCAAAATATTGGATGCCCTAGCCCACGAAGAGGGCCTTACCTTTGAAACAGCAAAGTTGGGTGACATTGCTACATTAAAAGTAAAAGGCAGAAGTGTACTCTGTTTAAAACCTTCCACGTACATGAACAGAAGTGGAAAGGCCATAAAATATTGGCTGGAGAAGGAAAAAATTCCATTAGGAAATTTGTTGGTTATTACAGATGACATCAACCTACCTTTTGGCACTATCCGGATAAAGACCAAGGGAAGTGATGGTGGCCACAACGGTCTCAAGGATTCTCAAGAATACCTACAAACCACCAATTATAACAGATTTCGTTTTGGTGTAGGTGCCGATTTTGGAAAGGGAAGGCAAGTAGAATATGTATTGGGAAAATGGAACGATGAAGAAAAAGCCCTTATGGACGAACGCCTAAAAAAATCCATTGAAATAATTAAATCCTTTGTGCTGGCCGGAGTTGGCCGGACCATGAATCAGTTCAATGGAACATAGTTTTGTTCAAAGAAATAATTTTTTATGACTATCGGATGGTTTGCACATGAAGTCAACTTTTAAGTTTTGTAAAAAAAACACCTCCCTCTATCCCTCCTTTTTAGAAGGGAAGAAATCGTTTCCCCTCCAAAAAGAGGGTATTAAGGGGTGTGTAGGCCTAAATTTAGCCGTAAATCGTATGATCCGAAAAAAAAGAGGATAACTTGATTGACGTGCCGACTACAAAAAAAGGCTATGTAACAAATCCGATAGTCATATAATTTTTATAGTACTTTGAAGCTGTAAATTCCCGACTGAGAAGCGTTTCCTTCGGAATCCTTCGTCACGACATTCCAATAGTAGACCGTATTTGAAGCCACACTGACTTTTAAAGAATTTACGCCATTTGATACTGTCCCCACTAAATTATCTGGTGTAGTCTCCACAGAGAAATAAATTTCAAAGTTAGAAATATCATTATCCAAGTCCGATGCGGTCCAAGAAAGTACCACTTCGTTATTAATGTCCTTAAAAACATTTTCTGACATTCTGGGTGAAACAATTTCAGCTGGAAAAGGGGCAAAAGTTGTTCTAGAACCTGCATTGTAAAAACTCCAAACTTCGCTGGAAACGGTCTGCTCGACTTCTGAATTTTTGGACCGCACCAACCAAGAAAACTGTTCTCCTTTTGCTATGGGCAATCTAGCAACGCTGCTAGTTGTCGTAATTGTCTGTGTAGTTCCCGTGTTTGTATTGGTAACACGTAACTCATAAGAGTCCGTATTATCCGCTAATTGCCATCGGAACTCCACTTGACTGGTGGTTGGTCCCAGACTCTGTCCAGTAGTGCACTCGGAGTTTCTTTCCGGAAAAACCAATTGAACCGATTCCGGGGGAGCAGGATCTCTTTTTTTCTTACAACCCGATGAGATCGTAACAACACACAGAAATGCCAAAATATATCGTGTCATTTTTTTATAATTTTTACTGTTCCTTTGGTAACGGGGCTTTCAAACTGCAAATAATAGATACCTACGGGCAGTTGCATCAAATCCAATTCCATTTTGGTGCCTATTACCGTTTTTGTTTCGCTCTGCACTAATCTACCGTCCGCACCGAAAATTCGTATCGCTACCCTATCTTGAAAGTCTCCAAAAAACACCTCTGCAAAATCGGTTACCGGATTCGGAAAGACTACGGGTTCGCCGGCCAGGACGAACTGCTCCTCAAAAACCCCTTGACAGGATAAGTTTGTCGATACTTTCACGAAGTTGACTCCGTTGATCAAATCCAAGGTAAGTTCGGATTCCACTGTTTGGAACACTTCCCCATTAAGTTCTATATTATAGGAATTTGAGCCCTCCAAATTCACCGTTAGCTGAGTACCATCTAGAGAAGTTCCAAAACCTACGCCCAGCAGTTCCGGTTCGGATATGACGACTTCAAAACAGTATTCTTCATATTCGATTACCCCGTCCGTTCCATTGATACAGACGGCATAGGTTCCTGCACTAAGCTCGGAAAGGATGTAATTATCCGTAAAACTTTGGGTTACGTCTACACCTACTCCGGATATGCTTACCTCATAATCCAAAAATGTTTTCGGTAAAATTTGGATTTGACCATCGTTATTTCCACGACACGATTCACTCTCCAGACTTATACTAAAGTTTTCATTCGGAAACCTGTAAACAGGGCACCCGGAAGCATCAACCTCAAGACCGATCGGAGTATCTGGACAAAGATCATCACCATCATCAAAAACACCGTCCCCATCTGCGTCCGGTCTAAAATCCCCTTCGACGCATACTTCAAGCGAAAACAAGTTTAGCTGGCCCCCATCCGAAGCGGCATTATCCTGTATCTCCAATATCCATTCCCCCAATATAGATTCTCCATTAAATGAACTTAGAGAGCCTAGGGGTTTCACAATGCCATTAATTGCCGGAGCTCCGGAACAATTGAAGGCATTTGCATCATCATCAAAAATAGCGTTGATATCTCGGGCATCGCCACATGAATTGGAGGTAAGGACCACGGTGGTGCCTGCGGGAGAAGTAAGGCTAATGACAAGGTCCGCCAAGAAACTATGCTCAACATCCAATGCCACATTAATATCCGCCAAAGGCAAATCTTCAAAAAACGAAATTTTTGAAGTTATGGTTGGTGTACCGCTGGATGAAATTGCTATTGGGAGACCAAAAGCATTTTTAGTACTACAGTTAAACTGTATGGTCCTAAAATTGCTAGGGACGCTAAAAACGCCCTCGCCACAACCATTTTTAGGTTTAACCCGCCAATAATATTGCGTATCGTATTCTAGATTGGAAGGTTGATATGAATTGTCCAGAACGGTGACAGATTCAATAATAGTATTGAAAGAAGCGTCCAATGCAATTTCCATATCATACGCCGTATTTTGAAAATTTCCTTCCCATTCCAGCAGTAAATCTTTAGAGGCATCCTGAAATCCGTCCACCGGTACCGTTAGCACAACAGGGGTAAAATTAGTGTCATACACATTAAGCCTTAGTTCAACTTCTTTAGTAATGGTAGCAGAGGTGGCACGCACCTGTAAAGGGTATTCACCAACGGATAAACTTGCGATTCCCGTAATCGAAAGGTCAATCTCCGTATTATTATCCGTTGCGGTGTTCGGGGTGAAAACGGCATTAAGTCCGGGAGGAAGCGATGTTATACTAAAAGTGCTTTCTTCCGAAAAACCTAAGTAAGTTTCGTAGGTAAACGAGATTTCCAAATCTTCGGGTTTACACACTTCATAGTCCAACTCGGAAAAATTCAATACGATTTCAGATTCAGTGATAGAAAAGTTAGCCGCATTGACCGCAAAGAAAATATTATCCGAAGCCTTTACCATAATACGCGCAGCGGTAGTTGAAACTCCGGGGACAACTATTGCGTGGCCGCCATCGTTAGGTACATTTTCATTGATTACAATAGGATAGGTTAGTCCTGCATCAGTAGATAATAAAATGTCTACGGTAGCTGCTGAAATTGGTGCTAAATTGGTATCGGCCACATCCCAGGTTATGTTCTGTACTTGTCCGGCTTCGAGCGATGTCGTTGTGCCTAATGAAGTCACCTGGAAGGGACCCGCACCGTTAATCACAGATACCAAAACCTCGTCCGAAACTATTTGACCTCCCTCCAGCGCATTGTCCCGAACCGTTAATGAAAAGTTCAAATCCCTTTCTGCAGTAGCTACCGTTTCCCAAGCCTCTCCTATACTGGGAGTCGTTTGGGTTAAGTTGCCCGATAACACCCTTGCTAATTTTGGAAAATATCTCGTAGGAGAAATAGACGGCGGCAAAGACCTAAAAAGAGCCCCCGAAGGATTGGTAGGCCCAAATGTAGCCTGCGTAACTACCCCATCATCTATTTGTTCCCAAGTATAGGTTAGCACATCACCTATATCCGTATCGGAGGCATCTCCGGTAAGAGCAAAGGCAGTTCCTCTTGGAATAATATAGTCAGGAACGGGAACCAAAACAGGTGGCGTATTGGTCAAGGGAATTGTTTCTCCACAGGAAATGGTTTGCAAGTAATCACTAATTTGAACAATACTTACATGATGAAAGTAATCATCGCTATTCGCCAACACATTATTTATCCCGGCAATTCCGGCATAGCCCATAATCGTAGTTCCACTGGCAGGCTCTACTTGTACCGAGGTTCCTTCGGAGAGATGGGAAAAACTGTGATTGGCCCCAAATTGATGTCCTAATTCGTGGGCCACTAAATCGATATCGAAGGCATCTCCCTCAGGGTCACTTAAGGTGGTATACCCACTGCCCTTTCTATTGTCCCTACACACCGCTCCGACAAACCCAGCATTTCCGTCCAAGGTATTCTCCATTTGGTTAAAGAGATGCCCAACATCATAATTTGTCTCACCAATGACACTGGTAAACGTGTCTTGTGCCTGAGAGCTCAGGCTCCCCGTAAACGGATCCGTTTCCGGGTCTAGATAAATAACCTCGTCCGTATTGGAAATGAGCTCCAAGGTGAAGCCTAAATCCCTTTCAAAAATCCCGTTCACCCTCGTTAAAGTAGCATTGATAGCCGCCAGCGCATCAGGTTTTGTCCCACCATGAAACATCGTGTATTCTCCCGAAGCCGCTACCGCAATCCTGAATCTACGTAAAGTCTGATCATCTGCAAGTTTAGCGGTAAGCGATGGTTCCCGCTCCAATATCTTTGAAGTTGTTCTACAGATAAACCCGCTCTCCTTTAGGGTATGACCGTCTCCTTTATAAAGAATGTATGATCCTCCCGCTACCTTATGCATGAACAAAGCCCCCTTTTTCTCCGGCGAAGTGATCATGCTTTGAATTCCCTTATGGGAAACACTGAATCGAATGCTCTCCTCCCTATTTTCAATTCCTCTACCCTTATAGGATTTTATATCGGGATATTTTTTTGCCAATTGTTCTGAGAATATATGCGCCTCTTCCACCTCGTAGGCTACTAGGATACCCATTTCATTGGGGAAACTAACGATACTACGGGATTTCCGAAGTGGAGATTTCTTATTTAGTTCTTGACGAAAAAGATACTCGTTCAACGTAAAAGCTTTCCCTTCTTTCAAGTTAAAACGCTCTAAAACATCCTTTCTAAAAGCACCCTTCAAATCCTTATCTTTCCAATAAGCGTCTTGTGCAGTAGCGTAAAAGGACAGAAATAATATGGTAATTGAAAAAACTAGGCGTAATTTTGTAACCATTAGGGGCTTTTATCTCTGAATCAAATATAAGTCTTTTTATTTTCTATCGTCGGTGATTACAATCCAGAACATCTCAAAATATAACGAACAAAAGCCCATTGCCATTACCATTGGCACTTTTGATGGCGTTCACATCGGTCACCGAAAAATACTGGAAAAGGTCATAAACCATGCCAAAACATCCGACCTTAGTTCTGCAGTGCTTACGTTTTTTCCTCATCCGAGAATGGTCCTGCAAAAAGATGCCGACATTAAACTACTGAATACCTTGGATGAAAAAATTTCCATTTTAGAGGAAATGGGATTGGACATCCTTGTAGTGCACCCTTTTACCCAAGATTTCTCTCGGTTGTCGGCGACGGAATTCGTTAGGGACATCCTTGTGAACAAATTAAAATCAAAAAAAATCATCATTGGTTACGACCATAGGTTTGGTAGAAACCGTAATGCCAACATCAACGACTTAATCGCCTTTGGCAATACCTTGGATTTCTCTGTAGAAGAAATACCGGCACAAGAAATTGATGATGTGTCGGTAAGTTCCACTAAAATAAGAAAGGCACTGGAGGAGGGCGATGTGGAAACGGCAAATGCATATCTAGGTTACCCCTATATGCTTACGGGAACCGTTAAGAAAGGAAAGGGACTAGGGCGAAAACTAAACTTTCCCACCGCAAATGTACACATCTCCGAATCGTACAAACTTGTGCCCAAAAACGGGGTCTATATTGTTAAGAGTTCCATGGCCGGTAAGATGGTCCATGGTATGATGAACATTGGATACAATCCCACGGTAAACGGAAAGGAAAAAACTATTGAGATTAATTTTTTTGATTTTGAAGGCAACCTGTACGATAAAGAGATTCAAGTGCTTTTACTTCACCGCCTCCGGGATGAACGTAAATTTGAATCGCTCGATGCTTTAAAGGCACAGCTAACAAAAGACAAACAGAAATCCCTTGAAATCATCTCCCAGTAAGATGTTGAACACGTTCTTTTTTAAAAGAATAGACAACAGTTCACTTATTATTTTCCGTATTTTTTTTGGCATCCTAATCGCGTTGGAATGCATTGGCGCTATTGCTACGGGATGGGTAAAAAGACAGTTGGTAACGCCCCAATATACATTTCCCTTTATCGATTTTGAATGGCTAAGTCCATTGCCCGGTTATGGCATGTACATTTATTTCTCTGTAATGGGGCTCCTGGGTATCTGTATCGCGCTAGGGTATCGTTACAGGGTTAGTTGCATTGGTTTCACCCTGCTATGGGCGATGGCGTACTTAATGCAAAAAACTGCGTACAATAATCACTATTACCTCTTAATCTTAATTTCCTTCCTCATGTGTTTCTTTCCCGCGAACAGAAATAGTTCACTGGACGCAAGGCGAAATCCTTCCATTAAAAAAGATTCCATGTTCACTTACGTCAAATGGATAATTGTGCTACAATTGTTCATCGTATACGTCTATGCTTCTGTCGCCAAACTATACGGGGATTGGTTGGATTTTGGTATGATTAAAATATTGATGCTTCCTAAAGCGGACTACTATTTGATCGGAGATTTGTTACAGCAACCCTGGGTACATAAGATCATAGGAACTGCCGGAATTCTGTTCGATTTGCTTATCATTCCGGCCCTTTTGTGGAAACCCACCCGAAAAATTGCTTTTATCGTTTCTATTTTCTTCCACTTGTTCAATTCAATCGTTTTTCAGATAGGTATATTTCCATACCTATCTTTAGCCTTTTCGGTTTTCTTTTTTGAGCCGAGAACTATTCGAAAATTATTCTTTAGAGCGAAGCAGCCCTTCGTAACTACTAAAATCCAAATACCCAATTATAAAAATTGGTTCCTTATCGCTTTTTCCACCTATTTTTTACTTCAGCTGGCACTGCCGATCAGGCATCATTTTATTGCTGATGATGTGCTATGGACAGAAGAAGGGCATAGAATGAGTTGGCGCATGATGCTCCGTAGCCGGGTAGGTCGCGGCCAGTTCAAAGTAGTGAACCAAACTACGGGAAATACATTGTTCATTAAACCCGATGATTACTTGACAAAACCTCAAAGACGAAAAGTATTTTCCTATCCCGACTTTTCATGGCAGTTTGCTCAATTCCTCAAAAAACAATTCGAAAAAGGTGGTGACGAGGTGTCCGTTTATCTGGTAAATTCCATGATCGGCATCAATGGCAGGCCTTATGCGCCTTTTATTGACCCAGAAAGAGATTTGGCCAACACCCCTTGGAAACCCTTCCAGCATCACGATTGGATACTGCCCTCACAACTAGGGAAATAATGTTTTTATGATAAGCAACCTTTTACCAGACCAAGCATCTATATGAAAACTTCAACCTATGTTGTCAAATAACTATCTAAGAATATGGACGATGGCACTTATTCTATTTTCTTTTGCTTGTTCCAAAGATGAGGATAAAGAAGACTGTAGTACCCTTACGGTATGTACCAATGAATTCAGATCTATTGTTGTATCCGTTAAAAATAGTTCTGGAGAATCCGTTCGTTTAGATAGGTACAAAGTAATTCTTGGACGAGGAAACAAGGACATAGCTCCAGAACTGACCAATTTTGACGGCGAAAACTTTGGAGCGAACGGAGCATATGTCATATTTAATGACAGTTACCGTTTAGAGTTTCAAAACAGTACTACCAATTTAAAATTTATAGGAATCATAGATTCCCAAGAAATAATCACTACCGAATTTGTCGTTGGAGCGGATTGCTGCCATGTTTCATTAGTTTCGGGAGATACCTATATCGTACTAAATTAAGAGTCTTCCTATGAAAAAACTACTCCCCTACGTCATCTTCATTTTCATGCTTGCTATGGCATGCAACAAAGATGAACCTTGTGACAACCTAATGGAGGCAAAACTTTTTTATATGCCAAGTTGTGCTACTATAAATGGTTATGTCACTATTGTTAAGAATGGTGAAACCTATATTTTTCAAGAAGAAATAGATGAAGAGTTCCAGAAGGACAGTATCGATGTCCTTATTGCTTACAATATTCTGGGAACAAAATTACTTACCGCAGAATGTATAATGGCACCTGCAATTAGAATAACCTGCCTAAGCGAAAACTGACCTATTATGGGTAGCCTCCTAAAGCGGGATTATTGTAACTTTGCTGCTGTAAAAAATCATTGTATGTTACAATTACAGGCTATCCGAGAACATAAGGATAAAATGATATCTGCGCTCAAAAAGCGCAATATTGATGGAAGTGCTTTACTCGAAAATGTACTCGTACTGGATGAAAAGAGACGTACTACACAAACACGTTTAGATTCGGTTCTCGCGGAATCCAATAGTATTTCCGAGGAAATTGGGATGTTGTACAAATCCGGCAAAGCGCAGGAGGCCAATGTGCTAAAAGAAAAAACGGTATCCTTAAAGAAAGAGTCCAAACAGTTAGGGGAGGATTTGAACCATGCTGAAGAAGAGCTTCAAACCTTACTTTATCAAATACCCAACATTCCCCATGAATCGGTTCCCAGTGGAAATTCTGAAGAGGACAATGAGGAGGTATACAAAGAAGGAACAATTCCTGAATTGAAGGATGAGGCACTTCCGCATTGGGAACTGGCTAAAAAGTATGATATCATAGATTTTGAGTTGGGTGTTAAAATTGCCGGTGCAGGATTTCCTGTTTATAAAGGCAAGGGTGCCCGTTTCCAACGTGCTTTAATAGCTTATTTTTTGGATAAGAATACCGAAGCAGGTTACACTGAAATTCAAGTGCCGCATCTGGTTAACGAATTGTCAGGCTATGGCACAGGGCAACTACCGGACAAAGAAGGTCAAATGTACCATGTAACGTCAGATGACCTTTACTTGATACCGACAGCCGAAGTTCCGGTGACCAATATTTTTAGGGACGTCATTCTAAATGAAAGTGATTTCCCCATTCGGTATACGGGATATACGCCATGCTTTAGAAGAGAGGCCGGCAGCTACGGTGCGCATGTTAGGGGACTTAATAGACTACATCAATTTGATAAGGTAGAAATTGTGCGGGCAGAACACCCATCCACTTCCTATAAAGCATTGGATGGTATGGTGGAGCATGTAAAAACTATTCTAAGGGAATTAAAATTACCGTATCGTATTTTAAGACTCTGCGGTGGAGACTTGGGCTTTACCGCTGCCCTAACCTATGATTTTGAGGTATTTTCCACGGCACAAGACCGCTGGTTGGAAATTAGCTCGGTTTCCAATTTTGAAACCTACCAAGCTAACCGATTGAAACTACGTTACAAGGACAAAAACGGAAAAAGCCAATTGGCCCACACGCTAAACGGAAGTTCTTTGGCCCTGCCACGGGTCTTGGCCGGTATTTTAGAAAACTACCAGACAGCGGACGGAATTAAAATTCCAGAGGTGCTTGTCCCCTACTGTGGTTTTGATTTGATTGATTAGTTCTAGAAACCTACAAATCGTTGTACTTAAATTCATAGGATTCCCATTGGTATCCCATTTGTACACGTCTAAAAGCAAAGATTTTCTCGCCATCCGTACGTACGTTAATAATGCCCGGAAGTACTTTTTTAAATCGTTGCCGCGCTTCGGAATTGGCAGCGGAATTGGAAAAATCCAAATCATCCAAAGTAGTTACTTCAGAATTTGCACGCGCTATAGCGTCCGAATCTCCGGCATCTACAAATAACGCCGAAAGTTCCGTAGAAAAGATTAGGGGCATACGTCCCCTACCGGCTAATCCCAATCCACCTAAGAAGATTGCCCTAGGATGTCCATGGTCCGGAGTTTCGCCCGAGGAGACTACAGTAACCATTGGATGTACTGCGTTGAATAATTCTTGTGAAAATTCATGACTACCGTGATGTGGTGCTTTAAAAATATGGGCATTTGCCCTGAGATTGTTCCCCGGAACCGATAAAAAATGCCCGCTACCCTTAACATTTAAATCACCCGAAAAAAAAGTCCTCACATGCTCGTAATCCAATCTAAAAATGACCGAATGCCCATTTATGGAGTGCGATTTCCCACCGAACCATTTAAGGGTGCCATCCGGCTCTAGAATAGGTCCCAAAATCTCTACCTGCACACTTGCATCACCAATGGGCAAAAAACCGGTGTTCGCGTCCAATCTCCTATAGGTTGCCCCACTAGTGGCTACGGCATCAGTCCATTTTTTAAAAGTGGACTTTAAATTTTCGCCTGACAAATCTTGAATTGAATCATGCAACGTGACCAACTTGTCATTGAGCATGGTCCCCAATTCTGTGTTATGTCCATCCTCATAAAGCCCAATTCCATTATGATAAATATGCTTCACTTCTATTTTTGGATGGTTCAGAAGTGGAATCAATCCCACTACATGATCCTTATCGGCGTGACTTAGAAAAAGGTGGTCGATGACCACACTATTTTGGGCTTGGTCCAAACGGTATTTCCATATTAAAAAGCCTAAGGCCCTATCTTTTAAACCGCCGTCGACCAAAATTTTTACGTTATCCGGGGTCACTATGAACGAAGCATCGCCTTGGCCAATATCCAAAAAATAAAGTTCAAGGCTGCGCTTGGTCAATAATTTGGTGTTGGACGGTATGGTGCCTTGCCGACCTCTATAAATAGCATCTCGTCTGGGGTTATTGGTATTGTCCTGTGAAGGGTCGACGTCCAGTTCGTCTCCGTGAATGGCCACATAACTCGTATCCTCAATGCCATTATTAAAGTAAAAACGCTTCGTTTTATTGGCGAGAAACCTCTTTTCCATATCTATAAGATTAAACCCGTTTCGCTAATTCTCCACTAAAGCTACTATTTAATAAAGCTTTTTTGAGGAATATCCGTACAGATGGATACAAAAATTGTATGCTTAGCGATTTAGTGCCGCTACTTAAAAATCTCCCAAGTTCCCGTGTAAATCTCGTTTTGTATCGAATTAGCGTACACTTAACAGATTCTTTTCCTAGGCTTACGTAAATTTGATAAATTTCCTTTATGAGATTTTTTTACTGTATTGCTTTCCTGTTTTTTTCCTTGTCACTTTGCGCTCAAGAAGACTTTTTGGCCAAGCAATACTTTTCCGATGGTGATTTTGAAAAAGCGGTAGTTTTTTACGAAAAGCTGGTGGAGAAAAATCCCCGAAGAACAGATTACGTTCAGGGGCTAATTGCCTGTTACCAGCAATTGGAACGCTACGAAGATGCTGAAACGTTCCTATCCGAACAATTGAACATGCGAAATCCCCATCCAACGCTATTAATAGAGATGGGTTACAACTACAAGTTGCAGGAACAGGCGGAAAAAGCGGATGGTTACTTTGACCAAGCCTTAGCTATAATAGAACAAAACCCGAATTTTGGATACGCCCTAGGCTATCAATTTCAAAAATATAGTTTGTTGGACCGTGCCATAACAGCCTATCAAACGGCAATGGAAATGAATCCGGCTTTGGACTACAACTATCAATTGGCGCGAATTTATGGGGAGCAAGGGGATGTAGAACGGATGTTCCGTTCTTATCTAAACCTTATCAGTGCGGGTAAGACCTCTAAATCCAATATTTTAAGAAGTATAGATGATTTTGTTACGAGTGATCCGGAGGATAAAAACAATTTGTTGTTGAAACAAATACTCTTGGAAAAGGCGCAGAAGAATCCAGAACTTGTATGGAATGAACTATTGGGCTGGCTTTTCGTGCAACAGAACCAATACAACAGTGCCTTTAGACAGGAAAAGGCAATTTTTAAAAGAACCGAGGGAAACAATACGCAGCGCTTGGAAAATCTGGGCGACATGGCACTGGAAGCAAATGAAGTAGCCGTTGCCAAAGATATTTTTGAATATATTTCTGAGGGTACGAAGGATGAAATCACGCGACTTAATGCCGAATTGAACTTAATAGATATTGACCTATTAGAAGCGAATGACAAAGAACTGGATGCGATTCAAAAAAAATACGAAGAACTGGTGAATATCCATGGGTATAAGGCCCGGACTTTACAATTACAGGTTGCTTATGCCAATTTCCTGACCTTCAAACGCAATAATCCGGAACCGGCGGAGGAGTTGCTGAAAAATAGCCTGGAACTACCTCTAAATGATCGGGGAAACGCATATATAAAATTGGCTCTGGGAGACATTTTAGTGTACAATAGAAAGTTTAACGAAGCCCTTATCTATTTTTCGCAAATTCAACAACAACTTAAAAACGACGTTTTGGGACAGAATGCCCGTTTTAAAGTCGCACAAACCAGTTTTTATAAGGGCGATTTTGACTGGGCACTTACGCAATTAAAGGTGCTAAGAGGTTCCACTTCGCAACTTATTGCCAATGATGCCATGCAGTTGAGCTTATTAATTTCGGATAACTCCTTGGAAGATTCTACGCAAACGGCCTTAAAAATATATGCCAGGGCAGATTTCTTAGCCTATCAGAACAATACAACCGAAGCACTGAGCGTCTTGGAGGATATCCTCCAAAACCATAAAGGAGAAAAAATTGAGGACGAAGCTTTATTAAAGCAGGCCCAACTCTATGAGACCCAAAAAAAATATGAGGAAGCCAGCCTCAACTACGAAAAAATAGTAGCGTTCTATGGTAACGGAATTTTAGCTGACGATGCCTATTTTGCTTTGGGCGAACTTTACAGAAAAGTGTTTGACGAACCGGAA
>CAJQMW010000273.1 GCA_905479535.1 uncultured Maribacter sp.
AACAAAAGTAAATGATTCTGAGAAGGTTTTCAAATACAAACTCAAGTTCAAGTTCAAACTCAAACTCAAGTTCAAGTATCAAGTTCAAGTTCAAGTTCAAGTTCAAATGCAAAATACAAGCTGCAGTGACAAATGCTATCAGTAAATTAATGCCTAGGAGGTAACTAAAACGCATTCTAGGTATTTACAGTATGCTATTTTTAGCGGACGACGTTGAAAGATTCTCCTTAATCTAGACCTAAAAGGCCGCCCTATTTGAAAATTCCTGCTTATCGCATCTGATTTTCTAATTTAAGTTTGGGTTTGGGTTTGAACTTTACAACTAATTCCCAAAGTTATAGCGCAAGGTAAACCCGGCGTTGACCGTGGTCTGTGCAAAAGCAGTGGAAACCGCGAACTGTGAGAAAGAATGGTCGTAGAAAAACAAAGCGTTCAGCTGCTTACTCAGTGCATAATCTGCCTGGAATTTTATGGACAATATGTTTTGACCCGAGGTGATTTGATTATTGTCTATATCCAGGTTTCTGATGATCGTAATATTGTCCCGTAACGTTGCATCTGCTCTAAGGTTTAAATCTCCCTTCAGTCGGGTTTTGTTACCTCCAATATTTGTCACCATTTTTAAGTCCTTAATACGATAACCTAATCCTAACGTATATTCCTTACCATTAATTTCTGTCATCAAATTATTGTCAAAACTTAGGGAAAGGGCCCTATCCGTTCGTATTTCCGCTAAAACACTGACGGAGTTTTTCATTTCAAAGTCCACCCGCATCAATGGATTAAACTGGTCCGTGAGCACCACATTGTTCAATATTAAATCCGGTAGCAAATCCCCAGTTTCCAAATCGATACTTCCGTTTTCTTTTTCCAGATTCGTTTGGAAGGAATTTATACTATAGGCCGCCCTATACCCGTGACTTAATGAGAAACGTTTGAATTTTTTCCTGAACCATTTGTTCTTCATCAATCCTGTGTACTTAATGTTCCAGTTTGGAATAGGGATTTGCCTGAATATGTCCAGATTAACCCGATCAACATTTTGACCCGTGTAAGCGGCAAAAAATGCCGGAAGTAGCACTTCCTGTTGGGTTTTGCTGTAACGTTGTGGAAAACCATCGGCATCCAAGGTACCCGTGGCTTCACCCCTATCGGACACCAATCTATTGGCTATGGTAATACGATTGTCCTTGAACTCTTGAAACGTATCGGAATAAAACTCATCACTCTTACCAAATGCCGTACCTATCATCATGGTCGAAATGCTGAAACTACCAAAATTGTTTCCCAGTTGTGCATCGTAAAAAGGTTCATCCCCGGAAATATCCACATTGAAATTTTCTTGATAACTGTTGGAATACTGTCTGTCCGCCACCAAATCTATAGTCAAATCCTTGGTAGGTTGTGCCGTAGCGGTCAGGTTCAACTGTTTGTTGGTACGTTTGATGAACTGCTCGTTAAAATCCTGAAAACCGGTCAACCATCCGTTTCTGGCCGCCTCAAATCGCACATCTGCTTGGCTACCGAAAACGAAACCTATTGATGGTCTAGCGGTGCCTATGAATCCTACCGATTGGGTATACCCTGGGAGTACCGTACCATTACTTTCGTTGTAGTTGATGTTCAACCGCTTTACCATGGTCACGATATCCACAACCGTGTTGAAGAGACCACTGGTCTTCTTTTCAATCTTTTCTTGCTCTGCTGCCGCAACACCCGCCTTATCCCTTCTAATAGGACCTGCAGGAGCTTTAGTTACCGATTCCCGTTTTTTCAATCCAATTAAATCATAGAACTTTTGAAGTGTCAAAGACGATGTCAAGGTATGGTTGTTGGCATTTTGAATGGTATTTATATCACTGCCCACCACTTGCCTTATAGCATCACCGCCACGCTGCCAATCAAAATTGCTCGTATAGGAATATTGTGCATTGATGAAATCCAAAGCCGGTATTCTGGCAAACGGAACATCATAGTTCAACTGCATTTGCTGTGAATGTCTATTGGGCTCGCCAATATCGAAGAAGCCGTCCCAAAGGCCCAAGCTTTGATCTATAGGTGAATCGGGATTTTCATTGTCCTCAAAATAATTACGCACAATATTATTATTGGATGCCGTTAAATTCAATCGAAGCGATTTAGTCAAATTATAGGTAACGGCATATTGCCAATTAAACAGGTAATTGCGCTGTTGCAGTTCCGGCAGTTCCAAACGCTCCACGCCTTCTTCGCGTACATCCCTGAAACGCTGTACGTTAAATTGCCTATTGATGTTGGAGTTTACAGATATGCTCGTTGGCAATAGATTCAAATTCAATTCCTTAAGCCACTGCCAATACCTACCCGTAAAAAGGGAATCGTTCTTTTTGAACGGAGCTACTTCCACCGGATCAAAGCTATGGTTATAAACAAAGTCTGTATTTACATTTTGATCACGCAGCTCTGCAATCTCAAAACTTCTATGATCCGTCTCATTATAGGAATAATTGAACGTGAAGTTTTCTATATCATAAAAATTAGCATCGGCCTCTTCTCCCCTATTCTTCCGCACCCCGATTAGATTGATGCTTGTACGCTTTGTATAATCCTCGGCTTGTTCCCTTATTTCCTCAGCAGCTTCTTGGTCAGGGGCTGCGTCAATAAGGTCGTCCAGTTTTAAATCGTCGTAGACCGGATCAAATTCGGGCGTGATGAGTTGTTCGGATATTCCGTAATTGAAAGGGAGTTGAATTCCCCACTTTGGAGGTAACAACTGCCCCACGTTCACATTGGTCACTACATCGTATGAGGTGGCATCTTCCCGGGCCCTTTCGTTCGGCATCTGATCTATGGAACCAAATCCTGAAGTGCTTGTACTTCCGGTTGCCGTTATATTGGCAAAATCAGCGATATTGGCATCGATTGCGGCCACTGTGGCCCAACCTCCATTATTATCCAATCCGGCCAAACGCAATTCATTGAACCAAACTTCGCCCCGCGCAGATAAGTTATCTTGGTTCTTGATACCGACCATTAAACTTCGTATACTTCCTAAGGAGGGATTACCCTTGATTCCAATTCTAAGTCTTCCTGGTGTTCTGGGGGCAAATTCATCCACAGGGAAAACTTCACCATTCTCCACCTCAAAGTACCGTACTTCACTCAAGTCACCACCTTGGATCCATAACGATTTCACCTTGTTCAAATCACTTAGCGCTAAATCAATTTCATTGACCTCCGGCCATATTTCGGTTTCAGAAACGGCATTGAAAGGTGTAAACTGCAAAGGAAGCTCCACTTGATAGAAGTTCTGGGAGAAATCCGTTCCCATACGTAAGAAACCAACTAGGGGTGTAGAACTATCGGCGTAATCGCTATCCACAATTTTCTCGGCGTGCATGAACATTTTTATGCGTTCATATTGACGAATATCAATATTCAAGTTCTTAAAAACACCACGGGAATCCTGCGCCTCCAGATTTTCTACCAATAGGGAAAGGGATTGCTCGTTCTGACGTATAATGGTGTTGTTATTGTTCAATTGTTCCCTAGCAATCCCTGGTGGCAAAACGTAGGGTATG
The DNA here is from genome assembly GCA_905479535.1 of uncultured Maribacter sp. Taxonomy (GTDB): domain Bacteria; phylum Bacteroidota; class Bacteroidia; order Flavobacteriales; family Flavobacteriaceae; genus Maribacter. The sequence goes on from CAJQMW010000273.1 coordinate 3,561, forward strand.
GGGAACCTACCGTTATTTTCTTCAATATTTACCGTATTCACATCCAGGGAAGTACCATCGTCAGAAGGGTCATTGTCCACATCTGGATCTTGCAGTGTTTTCGTATACGTTCTCCAATCGCCACGAACCAAATCCAAGGTTGCAAACCTAAGTACGGTAGGGCTTGAAAATCCGGTCATATACATACGCATAAAACTGATGGACCTAAAATCGGTAATACCTCCAACGGCATCGCTAAAATCACTTAATGGGATCTTGTATTGAATCCACCTACGGTTCAATTGATCCCCATTGGGAAGTGTTGGGGTAATACCTTCCTTTATATCAGTTACATATTGGTCATTGATGGTAGTGTTAGGTTTGATTTCAATCCGGTATTCATAATAGCTGTTTACCGTGTTCATGGTCAAATCCCTATCAATATCTTCAACGTCCGGTAGCGTTGTAGAACCCCTATTCGTGTTGGTTACCTGTACGGGCGAGTTACCGTCAGGGTTGTTAAAATCCAAATAACGCTCCAAGACTCCACCTTCACGGTTCAAATAATATTGGTAATTATCTAAAGCGGGATCCGGTCCTGGATTGCTATCATAAATCGCTTGTTCCGCCGCATCGTTGAGGCCGTCAAAACCAATGTCCTGCAAGGCCCTATTGGCCTCACTGGC
>CAJQMW010000274.1 GCA_905479535.1 uncultured Maribacter sp.
AGCTCATAGGGATGACAGGCAGCGCAGAGTCCTTCCTCGCCAAGCAGGCCGATTTTGTGATAAGCACCTATGTAGACAGAGAAGCTTGCCCGAACAATTTGGCACCTACCACGAGTACCACCGCCCAATTGGTCATGGGCGATGCACTCGCCATCGTACTATTAGAGCTCAGGGGGTTCAGTAAGTCGGATTTTGCGAAATACCATCCTGGTGGTGCTTTGGGTAAAAGGCTGTACCTAAGGGTCTCGGACATTGTGAAGAACAATCAGGTTCCCAAAGTACAACTACGGACCGAGGTAAAAAAAGTCATTGTAGAGATTTCCGAAAAGATGCTTGGTGTTACAGCAGTTCTGGATGGCGAAAAAGTAGTTGGAATCGTTACCGATGGTGATATACGGCGAATGCTGAACGATCATGACAATATTAATGGGTTAATGGCAGCGGATATCATGACCTCCAATCCCAAAACCATATTGGTAGATACGCTTGCCATAACCGCATTGGAGCTAATGCAGTCAAAAGGGATCTCCCAATTATTGGCCTTGGACAAAGATCAATATGTTGGCGTAATCCACCTACACAACTTAATTAATGAAGGTATTTTATAATGGCTAAAAAAACCACCGTGCCACCCAACGAAATGTCCTTTTTGGATCATTTAGAGGAGTTGCGATGGCATCTTATACGCTCTGTTTTGGCCGTGGTCATTATCGGTATTGTCGCGTTCGTCTTCAGTGAATTTGTATTTGACGTTATCATTTTTGGGCCTAAAAGTATGGACTTCCCCACCTACCGGTTTTTCTGCAATATAGCGACCTCGATTGGAGTGGAATCCGATTTCTGCAAAGACGAACTTCCTTTCACGATTCAGAGCCGGACGATGGGCGGCCAGTTCTCTGCGGATATATGGACCGCCATTTGGGTCGGGTTCGTCGTGGGCTTTCCCTATGTACTTTGGGAAATTTGGAAATTTATCAGTCCAGGCCTACATCCCAACGAAAGGAAGCATTCCCGTGGGTTCATTTTAATAGCGTCGATGCTATTTTTCATGGGCGTCTTGTTTGGATATTATGTTGTTGCTCCATTATCCATCAACTTTTTGGGCACCTATCAGGTCAGTGAACAAGTACTGAACGAATTTGATATCGGATCCTATATAAGTGCTGTCCGAACGTCGGTCATCGCTTGTGGAGTGTTGTTCGAACTACCGATCATTATCTATTTTCTGACCAAAGTGGGACTAGTCACCCCAGAAATCATGAAAAAATACCGTAAGATTGCCTTGGTCATCGTATTGATTCTTGCGGCCGTTATTACCCCGCCGGACGTGACCAGCCAAATTATTGTTGCGATTCCTGTACTGGTCCTTTACCAAGTGAGTATTTTTATCTCTAAACGTGTTTTGAAAAGCGAAGCAAAAAGAGAAGCCAAAATAAAAGCCAAAAAGAATGTCAAACCCAGTTGAGGATTTTAATGCCTATCGTTCTAAAATGAACGATAAATTATTGTCTGACAATAACAAACTTATCAAACGCATATTCAACCTGGACACCAATGCTTACGCTCCCGGTGCCTTGGATGTAAAGACCAAGGAACTACTGGGTCTTGTAGCCTCTGCCGTACTGCGTTGTGATGATTGCGTGAAATATCATTTAGAAAGCTCACATAAAGAAGGCGCTACAAAGGAAGAGGTTATGGAAACCCTTGGCATTGCAACCCTAGTAGGCGGCACAATCGTGGTACCGCATTTGAGGCGCGCTTATGAATACTGGGAAGCATTGGAGGTCAACGAAGGTTAAAGAAGTTATAAAACCTTTTAGGGCCAATGAAATAAGGTTAGATTTGAAAAGATGAAGTTACGCGCTGAGAACATTATGAAATCCTACCGCGGCCGCCGTGTGGTCAAAGGTATTTCTCTGGAAGTAAACCAAGGAGAAATCGTGGGACTTTTAGGCCCAAATGGTGCCGGTAAGACCACCTCATTTTATATGATCGTGGGGTTGATTAAGCCCAACGGGGGGACCATTTATCTGGACGATATGGAAATCACCAAATTCCCCATGTACAAAAGAGCCCAAAACGGAATAGGGTACCTTGCCCAAGAAGCCTCTGTTTTTCGTAAGTTGAGTATTGAAAAAAATATATTGAGCGTGCTACAATTGACAAAATTGAGCAAGAAAGAACAGCTCATGAAAATGGAGTCGCTCATAGAGGAATTTGGACTCGGCCATATCCGTAAAAATAGGGGAGATTTACTTTCCGGGGGAGAGCGAAGACGTACCGAAATTGCACGAGCGCTTGCTACCGATCCCAAATTTATATTACTCGATGAACCATTTGCAGGGGTAGACCCAGTAGCGGTAGAGGATATTCAGCGCATCGTCGCACAATTAAAGAACAAGAATATCGGTATTCTGATTACCGATCATAACGTACAGGAGACGCTTGCCATTACAGAACGTTCCTATTTGATGTTCGAAGGTGGTATCCTTAAATCTGGAATCCCGGAAGACCTTGCAGCGGATAAAATGGTCCGCAAAGTATATCTGGGCCAGAACTTTGAGCTCCGTAAAAAGAAATTGGATTTTTGATCTTTTCGCTTTTCGTACGTAAAGAAAATAGGAATAGGTTAGTTTCAACTAAATTACATCATTTAATATTTGAGAAAACATAGTATAGTTGTGTAGCTATTTCCAAGCATCGCTCCGCGTACTTTTGCGTTTGATGCGGTGTTCCATCAAATTTTTTCGGATCATCGAATGTCAAAGGAAGTCTCCTATCAGCTCCCGGAATAAAAGGGCAATTTTTATCGGCATGGGAGCAGGTCATTACAGCAGCAAAATTGGCAACAGGGTTAAAAGAATGGTCATAGGTTTTTGAAAATCCAATTATGGGATGAACATCCGGAACATATTTGATACTATAAATTGGATTTTCTCCTCCCGATAGCGTCTTAATCCCAAAGCCCGATGCGATCAAGGTTTCAGTAACTTTAGGGAACAAGGCGGTCGCTTCAGTACCGCCTGAGTAACAATACACATTTTCAATACCAAAATGAAAAGCCAAGGTCTGAGCCCATATTTGGGACAAATGACTTCTCCGGGAATTATGCGTACAAACGAAATTCAAGTTAATGACTTCCTTGGCGTATCGTTTTTTCTGGACGAAATCAATTACTGTTTGAAGAACAGGTAACCGACTTTCACCTATGGCAATAGTATCTAATTGTGCAATTTGACGCCGAATTCCTTCAAATAGCTTCTCCCTTTGTTTATCCATACGGCAATAATACAATTTGTACCGCTGGAACTAAAAACCTCTGGGAAAAGCGAACGATTATTTAATCTCAAAAGTCAATGTTGCCCAGTTGGATTCATAGTCTACCGTATCGCCAGATTTCTTTTCCATATGTATTGTTGCGACGTACCATTTCCCCATCGCCGTTGGGATGATGGTTACCAATCCGTTTTCATTGGTTTTGGTAGAATTCTCGCTATCATGGGCATCTTGTCCTGGCATACTAGTACTGTAATGCACAATATGATTGGCCAAAGGCTTACCATCACGTAACAATTTAAAGGCCACCGCATCTCCCAATGTAATTTCATAGGGATTGTTCATAGGTACAAATTCGATGGGATAATCCAAAGGTTTCATAAAATCTATAGAGGTTTTTTCTCCTACTTGCAATAGTGCTTTTACGTGCTTGGAATATCGTTCCTTAGCACCCTTACCCATAATATCCATCGCTTTTCTATCAGCAATAGTGCCTTCCAAACCTTCGTGGCCCAAGTACTCATTAAACGTCTTTGCATCCATTTCCAGTACTTTAGGCACTGTAGAGATTCCGGCGACATAGGTGCCAGCATCACCCGTGTTTATATTTAAATAGGTAACCTTATCCTTATCCGTGTAGTGCTTGTCCGTAGGTTCAAAAAGAAAATCAGGCCCTATAACCTTGGCATTTACAATACGGTCGCGGGTAATCTCGTTTTCACTAGTATCAAAAGTTCCGTTGAACAAATATAGTTGGGAGGTTGCATTTGGTTGTAAAAAATACGAGTCGGTTTTTAAGAATAATTCGTGCGCCGTAAAAAAAAAGGTCGTTGCCATTAAAAAAAATAGTCCGCCAAGTCTCTTCATGATTTCTGTGTTTAAGTTCAAATTATTTACGAAGATAAAATACTTAAAGTTTTATAATGGCTAAAAAAAAAATCAATTGTAATTCTTCAGATTGTAAAGCCCCCAAACAAAAAACAAAAGTTCCAATATAAGAGCTGGTGTAAATAATGTCGAAACCCCATCAAAAAGGGTGCTCACAATTCTTCCAAAAGCAATACCTCCCATAAAGAGAACGTTGGACAAGGTTGCGGCTTTCCAAAAATCCGGTTTTTTCACTCCTATCAACCAAAAAATACCGATACCGATATAAATGCCCATTACCGCCCTAAGAATATTTTTTAAATCCAAGGCATTGGCTTCAAAACCAAAAATCAAAGGCATAAAGTATGCAGGGTAACCACCATAGACCAATCCGGCCAGGATAACAACGATAGCTGACAATAGTAGATGTGAATTTTTGTTCAAACCGACTTTCATTTTTTACGATATAGGCGAAAATAAAACCAAGCCGCTATTCCACCGATAAGTGAAAATACCGCTAACATCCAAAAGACGTGCTGGTGTCCCACCGTACCCGGAGAATTCTCTAAGAGGTAGCCCATTGTGGGACCAGCAAAAATATCAGGGGTATACCCAATGAGTGAAATAAGCCCGACGGCGGTACCCGTAAGCTCCAAGGGGATCTGTCCCCGTTCCATCACCGCAAAATAAAGTGAGCGGGCCGCATAAACGCCCGTCGCCACTATTAGAATCGATATGAAAAATAGTACGGTTGCCGATGCCGTAATGATACCCGTTGCAAAAAGTAAGGCCCCAAAAAATGAAATGACAAAACTGACCACCAACCAATAGGTCGTTTGTGAACGGTCCGCCAAAATACCAATGCCTACCCCAATGACCGGACGAATAAATAACAAGAACGTACCAACTTGTGCGGATTTCACTTGGTTATATTGCATTACGTCTTGAGCATAGAGTGAAAAAACATCGGTAATCTTATAACCTACATAGGCGCATAGAATGATCACCATCAATAGTCCCACGGCAGGCAATCGCATTACTTTTTTAATCTGCGAAACCGTGATTTTATCCAGAATAATGGATTGTTCTAATTTCTTATCCAACCGCATAAAAAACCATACGAATATACCTACCAACACGACTATCCCAGAAGAAACCAGAATTACATACCGGAACGCCACCCTGCTCTCCACAATCGTAGCTTTGGCAATTTCAGAAGTGATAAAAATTGAAAAAATAAGCACGCCCATGGCACCGAACAACGCACCCACTAAACCACGACCTCCATCTAAAAACCCAAAGGCTTTGCCCTGTGAACTTGTCCCGCCCCAAACCCTGGTTGCTTTTATCATGGCTGCCCAAAAAAGGAATATGGTGGTAAAACCCCAATAACCATAGAGTATTTTTAAAACCAAATAGCTTGGGAACGTGGCATATACCAGTCCACCCAAGGCGGTCAACCAGAGTGCTACGGCAATCAGTTTTCTTGGGGGAAATTTATCCGCTAATGGACCACCAAATGGATAGGAAAGCAATGCAACTATACCATAAACTGAACCCATGAAACCTATTTGAATATTATCCAGACCAAAAACATCCAACACCGTTGGCCTAAAGACCCTGGCCAGTACAAAGGGGAGGATAAATACGCTCTCTCCTGCTAAAATGAGCAAAAAAAGGTAGTACCAGGGTGCTTTTTGATGTTCGCTCATACTTTTTTTGTGGGAATCCAAATTTCCTCCTCAGAGTTAGGGTCGTTGTTCTTATAGTTTTTACCCAAAACCTCAAAATGGGGACGGTCATCCAGTTCATATTTAGAATTGGGCAACCAATGGTTATAAATATATTGAAAAATAGTGGGGTCCGAACTCGAACCTTTATAATCGAAAACGGCATAGGTCCCTCCCGTTAAAATAAAGCTTTCCATATTTGCTGGGACATTATCAAAATCGGACACCTCAACAGCCGCCCATTTTTGAAATTCACGCTCGGGAATAAAATTCATGTGATATGCTTTCGGATAGATTTGCATGGAAATAAAATCCGTGCCAACCCTATTTTTTATTTCGTTTCTTCTGGGCATGAATTTGCCCCAAAGTGCTGCGGTCAGATTGTTCTCCACACTCATGGTCAACTTGTGTCCAATGAGTTTCTTTCCTTCTAACTGGATTATATTAGGTTTCATTTACTAAGTCTTCAAATCTATTTGAAATAAGCAAACGGGCGCTTCCTTATAATGTTCCGGTAAAGTATCCGTGTTTTTTAAATTGAACATACCCAGAAAACAAAAACCGGCGTTTTTGTAGTGCTCAATAAGTTTTGTATTGTTTCCCAAAGTATCCAACCGGACAAATCTAATGTCATTTGCTTTAACATAAGCTTTAGCCCACACTACGATTTTACTCACAAAGTTTTTGCCGCGAAACTCAGGATTTGTGGCGATACGATGAATATACAATGCGGAATCGGCATTACGCTCTTCCCAAATCTGTTCGTCACTGAACGTGATGGCCCAGGCACAGGCGATAGTACTATCAATCAACATCTTAAACTGACGATTTTCCCTAATTTCTGTTTCTACTAGTTGTCGTTTGAATTTTGGCCAAACCACCACTGTTTTTTTAGCCTTTTGATATTCTGAAGCGATGCTGTACAAACGAAAGATTTCGTCTATATCCTCTAGACTAGAGTTAGTGATATTTATCGGTGAGTTGACCATTGGTTTGGATTTTCCCTAATTCTTATCCAAGGTAAATTGACTTCCCAAGGAACTCAATACATAAAAAATAATAATGAAGGGTATGGCTAAAAACTGCATCGTAATCAAAAGCACCAAGGAAACAATCAAGAAAATATAGCGTAATGCATTATCCTTAAAGCTCCAATTTTTAAATTTTAGGGCGAATAAAGGTAAGTTGCAATTGAGCAGAAAAGCGCTCAATAAAGTTAGCCCTATCAAGAACCATTGGTTCAAAATAAGCTCATTTAAGGTACTATTGGTATGATAAAATAAAATAAGGGGTAAGGAAAGAATCAATAAAGCGTTAGCCGGGGTGGGCAGGCCAATAAAAGAAGAGACTTGATTTTCGTCCAGATTAAATTTTGCCAAACGATAGGCAGAGGCCATGGTAATGATGAAGCCCACGAACGGTACCAAGCTAGCGGCCTCAAATCCTTCTGGATGCAACATGGAACCTGTTTCCAGACCCCAACCTCCAGTTTGGGACATCGCCAACAGTTGGTACATCACAATACCGGGCACCAA
>CAJQMW010000275.1 GCA_905479535.1 uncultured Maribacter sp.
TTACTTTCAAAGAAGGAACTGCTCAGGCCAATTTTTATAATCGCTGTTGTAATTGCTTCAGAGGTATCCAGTCTAATAACTGCATCTACGGTTAATCTTGGTGGCTCAGAAGGTGCATCTACCTCGATGACATCTTCACATGCAATAAGTGATATGGAAACGATTAGAAAATAATATATCCTTTTCATCTTCTAAAATTTAAAATTATAGGTCACGGCCGGGACTATTCCGAATATGGAAGTTCTCACAGCCTCATTGGCACCGGTATCTTGATTTCTTCTAAAATTAATCGAGGCGGCATTTCTTCGGTTATAAAGATTATATATGCTGAAAACCCATTCGCCCTTTATATTTCTGGCCTCGTTCTTTTTGGGAGTCAACGTAGCAGAAATATCGATACGATGGTAATCCGGTAAACGTTCTTGGTTTCTAAGGCCATAATAGGGAATCGTCAATCCTTGAAATTCAAATTGTCCAATGGGGTAGTTCGTGGGCTGTCCGGTTTGATAAACGAAATTTGTGTTGAAGTTCCATTTTTTGTTCAAATCATAACTTGCAAAAACAGAAATATCGTGTGTTTTGTCATAAGGTGTATCGTACCACTCGCCAAAGTTGATGCCACTTTCCAAATTACTCCGGCCGTTGTCCACAAAAGGTGGTCTGCCAGGAGTCCGTTGCTCGGATTTAGATAGCGTATAGGCCAGCCACCCTTGGAATTTACCTGCGTTTTTTCTGAGTAGGAATTCCAAACCGTAAGCTCGGGCTTCACCGTTCAGGATTACCTGTTCAATAGCATTGTTAGCTATTAAGTTGGCACCGTCTATATAGTCTATCCTGTTCTGTATATCCTTATAAAAAACCTCGCTTTCCACGGTATAATCACCTCCTTTTATATTCCTGAAATAGCCAAAGGCATACTGGTCCAAGAGTTGGGGTTCTACGAAAGGTCCACTAGGCGTCCAAACATCCAAGGGAGTAGGGGAGCTGGTATTCGAAAGCAGGTGCAGGTATTGGGCCAAACGTGTGTAACTGGCCTTAATCGAACTATTTTCGTTAATGGTATATGCTGCCGATACCCGTGGTTCAAAATTATTAAAAGAAGCCAAACTACCACCTCTTCCGGGGGTTGAGACACTTATGGGGTCTGCTTCTTGGTAAACCAGCAGAAAAGGGTCAAATATAACAGGATTATCATTTTGATATACATTAAGCTCATCTTGCCCCAGCCTGTTGAAATAGCTGAACCTAAGGCCATACCCTAGGCTTAGATTATCGGTCACTTTCTGTTCTACATCAATATAGGCCGCAAATTCATTGGCGTATTTTTGGATGAGCTGCTCTTCCAAAATGCCCGAATCGGCATTTGAGGGTTCTATTTTACCAGGATTAAACTGATAATAAATATTATTGATGCCGTAGTTGATCTGTAGCTTATCATTGAGATAATGCTTTAAATCATATTTTACATTAAAATTCCGAATACCTGAATTCCAATTAAATCCAACAAAATCCAACTTTAGCCCGTAATAATAATCGGAATAGATAAGTGATAGGTTGGAGAATAGTTTATCCGAGAACAAATGGTTCCATCTAAAGTTACCAACGGCGTTCCCGTAAGTGTTGACAAAACTTTCACTGATGCCAAAGACATCGCGTCCAAAGTATCCAGAAAGAAAAATATTGTTGTTGGGATTTATCTTATAGTTTAGTTTGGTATTCAAATCATAGAAGTACGCCGTATTGTCAATATCAAAAAGCGGAAGAAATAAATGAGCGTAAGAAGCTCTTCCACCAATCAAGAAAGCTGCTTTATCTTTCTTAATGGGTCCCTCTACCAATAAACGACTTGCTACGGCCCCAATTCCGCCATTTATTTTTAGTTCCTTGCTATTTCCTTCTTTCTGAAAAATATCTAGTACCGACGAAACCCGACCACCATAACGCGCTGGAATTCCCCCTTTATATAACTTAATATCCTTTATGGCATCCGGATTAAAAACCGAGAAGAAGCCAAATAGGTGGGAGGAGTTAAAAATTGTTGCCTCGTCCAAAAGAATTAGGTTTTGGTCCACCGCTCCCCCACGGACATTGAATCCTGATGCTCCCTCTCCGGCATTAGTTACACCGGGCAATAAAAGAATGGATTTTATTACATCCGCCTCCCCAAGAATTACCGGTATTTTCTTTATGGTTTCTACGGATAGCGTATTCACGCTCATTTGCGGTTTGCGAATATCCATTCGTTCAACGTTTTCCGTAACCACAACTTCTTCCAATTCTTCCGCCTCTTCGTCAAGTTTGAAGTCAATTTTAAGATTCTTGTCCAACACAACATTTTTACTGATATCCTTAAAGCCCAGATAGGTTACGAGAATTTGATATTCTCCTTCCGGAAGGGTGATAGAGTAGAACCCATATTCATTGGTGGTTATCCCCGTTTTCAATTCCGGGAATACTAGAGTAACTCCAATTAAGGTTTCATTACTCGCGGTTTCGGTTAC
>CAJQMW010000276.1 GCA_905479535.1 uncultured Maribacter sp.
GACATCAGTAAGGAATATGAAATTTTATTGGATGAACTTAGAAGATACAATCCTGAGCTTTTGGATAAGCAACGATTGATTTGTATTTCTAAAAGCGATATGTTGGATGATGAACTCATGGACGAAATGCGGACGGAATTGGATGAAGATTTTAAGGGCACCACCTATATGTTCATTTCCTCAGTGGCCCAAATGGGGATTGTGGAGTTAAAGGATAGGCTTTGGGAGATGCTCAACACTTAATCGAATAATCTACTGATAACCAATAACTACGCATTTTTTGAGTAAATTAGAAGGTATATAGCTATATGAGCATAATTCAACATACAACAATGAAAACGGCCAAATTCTTTTTGATTTTTCTCATACTGGTTTCTTGTAGTGCCATTAAGGTCAACTATGATTATGAAAAGGAAACGGATTTCTCCGCATATAATACCTACAGTTATTTTGGGGATATGGAGACGGGTTTAAGTGAATTGGACGAGAAGCGGTTTCTAAGTGCTATGGACATTACGCTGCAAAGAAAAGGCTTGCTATTCTCTGAGGAGCCCGATATTTTAATTAATGTGACCAGTGCTGTTTTCCGAAATCAACCTTCAAACTCCGTGGGTGTGGGCTTAGGGGGCGGAGGAAGAAACGTTGGGGGTGGGGTGTCCATAGGTATTCCTGTTGGAGGCCCTAAACTTGATCGTGAGATTCAAATTGATTTTGTAGACGCAAAAAAAGATATGTTGGTTTGGCAGGCGGTAAGCCAAAGCCCTTTCAAGGAAGGCGACCTTCCTATCGTAAAAGAACAGAAAATACAAGAATTAATTACTAAAATATTCTCCAAGTACCCTCCCAAACAACGTAATTGATCATCTTATTTTAAGGCTTTTTTTAAATACCCAGAAAAGGGTAAAAAGTGCCATTTTATAGGGAATTCAGGATGTTCGATTGTTTCTATAATCGATTTAAATAATTGATTTTAAAATACTTACATTTTAGTCAAGCAAAATCCCCGTTCAGGCATTTCTTTCTACCGTTCGTCATATTTCGTTGTTTTGAACACGCCTTCTTCTGTAGTTTTACTTCATCAATCAAACACAAATAAACTTTCACTAGCTGTTTATAAAGTTTGAAATTAAAAACAACAACAACATTTAAAAACAACAATCATGAAAACAATCGACAAAACAAAACTCACAGTATTAGGAATTGGAATCTTAACGGTAACGGTATCGTTGATAGGGGCGGTAACAAGCCTTAACCTTATGGATTATTTCTTTCCGCTTTATGCCGGATTAACGTTAACGGGAGTCGCCCTTCTCAATAAGGGAGAGGCAGAAGAATATGAAGCAAAAGGTGCACTAGTAAAATAGTGCACTACTTCTTACCGCTAGGGTAAAGAAATTTATCACTTGTCATAAAACCCGTTTTTAAAAAAGCTTAACCAATTATTTATAATAGGAATCAAAGCAGTTAATAAAATTAACCACCATGATAGCAATCGTAAAATTACTTTTATCTCTACTAATCACCATTCTCTTTTGAACAAGATGGTTCAATAGTACCAAGCACAGCCTTTGAATATTAACCTATATTTGAAATGTAAACGGAATAAATGACTTCTTTCATTAAGAAATATAGATGGGACATTTCCTTCTGGACGGCCCAGCTGCTGGCTTGGGGAGGACTGGTGTTCATAGCATACGCTTTCACCCCGGACATGGATGGTTACAAGGGAAGCAGTGTATTTTATTATGGCTTAATTTCTACTTTTATTATAGGGATTTTATCTACCGGCCTTTTACGTTCTTTTTTAAAGCGTGTTCTAAATTTTGATGCCTTTGATTCTCGCCAGCTTATAAAAGTGTTTTTTGCAATCACCGTTGCGGAACTTATTTATTTTGGACTTTCTTACGGTTTTGGACATCTGGTGGGAAAGCATTCTTAAGAGCGCGTAAAAGTTCCAGAAATGTACAAGGATTTTGGAATAGGCCTACTTTTATTTAATTCCTTTATCACCATTATTGGTTGGACGATTTTCTACATGTCCGTTAAGATTGCGGCAAAATTGAATGCCAATCGCCTAGAGCGTGCAGAATTAAATTCTACCTTAAAACAGGCCCAACTCAATACCTTAAAGGGGCAGATAAATCCTCATTTTATGTTCAATAGTTTGAACAATATTCGGGGTCTTATGTTAGAGGATGTGGAGAAGTCTAGGGATATGCTCACTAAATTATCTGAAATGTTGCGCTACTCTTTGACCAAAAATGATGTTAACGCTATCGCCTTGGAGGAGGAATTGGAAATGGTGGATAACTATATAGCACTCTCCAAAATTCAATTTGAAAACCGTTTAAGTTTTACAAAAGAGATTCAAAAAGACACTTTGGACATACAGATACCGCCGATGATCATTCAGTTGTTGGTGGAGAATGCTGCAAAGCATGGGATTTCGAATTTGAAATCTGGCGGTTCCATCAAACTAATTACAGCAAGAAACGGTGAAAGCTTGGTGATTAAAGTAGTTAACACAGGTAAGTTGATGATAGCGCAGAGTTCAACCCAATTGGGACTCAAAAATATTAAGCAGCGCCTACGTTTATTATACGGAACCAGCGCATCCTTTTCCCTAAAAGAGGAAAATGAAAAAGTAGTGGCCACCATAAATATTCCTTTGAAATGAATATGAAAGCGGTAATTGTAGAGGACTCTCGTTTGGCACGTAACGAGCTCAAAGAATTGATTAAAAAGCATCCACAGATTGAACTTGTAGGGGAAGCGGAAAACGTAGATGATGGTTATAAATTAATACAGGAAACGAATCCAGACTTATTGTTCCTGGATATTAACATGCCAGAAAAGGACGGATTTGAGCTGTTAGAAATGTTGGACGATGTTCCCATAACCATTTTCACGACCGCTTTTGACGAGTATGCCATTAAGTCCTTTGAATATAATGCTTTGGATTACCTTTTAAAACCAATTAATGCCAAACGATTTGCACAGGCTATAGAAAAGGCGGAGACTAAATTAGAGGATAAAAATGAGCCTGCTTCCAACACTCAGGAACGCCTAACCGGAAATAGTCAAATCTTCATTAAAGATGGGGAGAAGTGTTGGTTGGTAAAAATCGGGGATATTTCCCATTTTGAAATAGTGGGAAATTATACACGGGTTTTCTTTGAAGGAGAAAGTCCAATGCTCTATAAATCCCTTAACCAAGTAGAAGAGAAATTGCCGGAGAAGTACTTTTTTAGGGCCAACCGCCAACAGATAATCAATACCAACTTCATCACAAACGTTGTTCCTTGGTTTAACGGAAAACTCAAAATAACCATGACGAACGGGGACGAGGTTGAGGTTTCGCGCAGGCAATCCTATCTATTTAAGGACAAGATGAGTTTGTAAAACACAAATTCAAATACAAGAGTCGAATTCAATAGACGCTTACAGCAAAAAAGGTTATGAGTTATGAGTGCGGAGTTATGATTTTTTAATTTTTCTGCTCACTGCTCACTGCTCACTGCTCACTGCTCACTGATACCCGAACCCCCTCACTATGACTACTGAATTCAGGCGCGTACATGCTTTGGATGGTGGTAATCCCGTTACTGAAATCCCCGGCGTTATTTACCCGTACATCATATTCAAAGACATAAACGCCCTTTGGGAGGTAATCAAAAAAGAAATTGGTACTGGCATCCTTAGTGCTCTCATAATACCCCAGACCGTCTTGCCACTTGTATTGGGAAAGAACGTTTATGGGCTCAAAACTTGCAGCACGCATGTCCTTCATATGAATGAATTCCATATCCCTATCCGATTTTAATTCGATGCGTACCCGAACCAAATCTCCCACATTTAAGGCCGTTCCCTTGTTAATTTCTCGAATTTTTTCCCCAGTATCCGTGTTCTTTTTTAAGAAAAGCTTCTTTTTTAATTGAAGTGGCGTTTCTGCAAAGGTTATTTTATCTAAATCTTCAAAGTACTGCCAATAAAGGTTGCCCCAAGCAATACCATATCCTTTTTTACTCAGTTCGACCTCGGCCATCTCTGGTTGGATTTCTTGGGTGGTCCACCCTGTTTTAAAATAACCGGTGCCGGCTTCTACCTTTACATTTTCCAATTTTTTGGGTGCTATTTTTTTTCCTCCCACAAGAACATCTACGACATCGGTCACGGAAAGCCAATCACTACCTTGAAGCAATAGTGCATACACTGCTTCTGTAGTTGCTTTGGTAGTTTTCCACTGATTGGTCTGTTTGTTTTTGAGCAACCAGACTTTAAGGTTGCCGATGATAGTTTCATCGTCTCCAATTTCAGAAAACGCCTCAATAAGCAATGCTTGGGTTTCAATCGGTGCTTGATACCAGTACCAAGAACTTGTGTTTTCTTTCCAGTACATGCCTATCTCATCAGAGGTTATACTATTTTCTTCCAACGAGCGCAAAATCCTCCTGGCGGTCTGGTCATCTTCTTTTCTGTGAAGTATCAAAGCCAACATTCCCTTAGAATACAAGCTTTTCTTGGTCCAATATTTTCGGGCCTGACCTAAATAGTATTCAGTTATCCCATCTACTTTTTTTGATGTTTTGAAATCTTCAAAAAAGCTGCGCATATATAAATATTGGACTTGCGTAGGACTTAAATGGTCCTTGGATAAATCGTCAGTATACTTTTTCATTTGTTCATATTCCCTAACAAATTCCTTATCCAAATAGTCCAGTGCGTTCTCAACTAACTGTGTTTCGGAGTTTCGGCTAGGTTGTGCTGCCGACGGTCGCTGACCGAGCGGAGTCGAA
>CAJQMW010000277.1 GCA_905479535.1 uncultured Maribacter sp.
GTAAAACTCATCCCGGAGAGGTTGTAGGAAGAGCGTACTTTTATGGCTTCGGAGCCGGATTCCATAATCTGCAGGGTAGCCCTAATGGCATCATCCATATACATCATGGGCAACGAAGTATCTTCTTTTAAAAAACAGGTGTAGGAGCCTTTTGCCAAGGCTTTATGGTAAATCTCTACGGCATAATCCGTGGTGCCGCCTCCGGGCATCGTTTTCCAACTGATCAAACCGGGATAGCGGATACTTCTCACATCGACCCCGAACTTGCTATGATAATATTCGCACCAGCGTTCCCCGGATTGTTTGCTTATACCATATACGGTACTCGGTTCCATGATCGTATTCTGTGGCGTATTGTCCTTGGGCGTGTTTGGACCGAAAACGGCGATACTGGAAGGCCAAAAAATCTTATCTATTTTCTTTTCCTTGCCTAGGTTGAGTACATTGAAGAGGGAATTCATATTTAGGTTCCAGGCCCGCATGGGAAACTTTTCTGCTGTAGCGCTCAACATAGCCGCCATTAAGTATACTTCGTTAATTTCGTAGTAGGCCACAACTTCCTCTAGGGCGTCGTAATCGGTCGCATCCAAGATTTCAAAGGGTCCGGAGTCCATCATTTCCTCACTACCTTCCCTGATATCACTAGCGATGACGTTATTGGCCCCGTATTTATCCCGCAGGGTAAAGGTAAGCTCCGTACCAATTTGTCCGCAAGCCCCAATAATCAAAATATATTTCTCCATTAAAAAGAAGTTAAATGAATTCTGCCTTAAAGATACCGTTTCTTAAAATTCGTACATTCGCCTCATGTCAAAAAAGTTTGTATTTCTGATAGTACCGTTACTATTCGTGGCTTGCAAAAATGCTCCGGTCGCTTTTGAGGATTCTCAAGACACAGGGCGGACCTTGGATAAAAGCGAACTACCCCGAAAAAGTACGGTGAACGCTAAAGCAACTACAATCCTTAGAAAATGGAAGGAATTTACCATATTCGAAACCACGTTTGACCGACTGTATACGAGTGAAAATCGGGAAGATTTAATTTTGGTCACGGAGGATTTGGTGGAAAAACAAAAAGCGTTGGAAGTGTCCGTATATCCCGCAGAGTTTGATATCCCGCAAATAAAGGGAAGACAAAAAGTGCTAAAGACCTATATTCTAAAAACAAAAGGAGATTTAGAATATCGTCTTGATCCAGAAAATTCCTTAAAGGAAACGATACAGGCTTTCAATGCTTTAAGGGAGCAATTTAATGTAGTGGTGAACAATACTTTACCCGAAGACCTGATTAAAAATGAGAAATCTTAGTTTTTTACTTTTTCTATGGAGCGTAGTCATAAGTGCTCAAGAGCAACCTCAAAATGAAATCAACAAAGTTTTGGATGCCTGGCACAAGGCCGCTGCCGAGGCGGATTTTAATGCTTATTTTGGTTTAATGTCCGATGATGCGGTATTCATAGGTACGGATGCTACGGAAAATTGGAACCTAACCGAATTCAAAGTGTATTCCAAGCCGCATTTTGACAAGGGTAAAGCTTGGCATTTCACGCCTGTGGAGCGGAATGTCTATGTGAATGCATCCGGAAATTTTGCATGGTTCGATGAGTTATTGAATACCCAAATGGAGATTTGTCGGGGCTCAGGGATACTCAAAAAAGTAAATGGAGAATGGAAAATAGGGCATTATGTATTGTCCATTGCAGTGCCCAATGAGCATGTATCGGAATTGATTGAGATTAAAAAAGAGAGGGATAGTTTACTACTTTCCAAGCTCACAAAAGAGTAGGTATTTTGTAAACCTATTAAATAGTATGCTCGCCTTTCATCTTTACAGGAAACAGCCGGGTAATCCCTCTCACAAGGATAAAGAACGATACTGACAACTGTTTTGAGAGTTAGTTCTAGATAAGAATTTTTAAGATTCCCCATCCAGATAAGAATCTAAGTTACCAAGGGAATCGTCCCAGAATTGCTCGTAAAAATTAAGCCATTGGTTTACTTCCTTTAACGGTTTGGCGTTGGCATAGCAGTAACGTTCCCTACCTTTTGTACTGATTTCAACCAACCCCGCCTCCTCTAATGTTTTTATATGTTTGGTAACGCCTTGGCGAGTAATATCAAACTGATTGGATATTTGAGTAATGGGTAAAGCGGTAGCCGCCGCTACCAGGGCATGAAAAATTTCGCGTCTGGTAGGGTCGGCAATAGCTTTTAAAATAGTGGTGATTTTATCCTGCATGTACTTCTTTGGTTAGGTAACCTGTTAATAGGGAAATACAATTGTCCCATCCGATGCTAAAGTGCCCGAACATCGTAACTGCTGTATCTGCTGTGTAATTGGAAATTCCGGAATGTTCTAACACTAATTTGGTTTTACCTTCAACTTCTTTTAACATCCATTTAACGGTTGTTTCAACAGTAGTGTCCTGAACTACCCAAGTGTAGATTAAAGTATAGGGGTTGGCCTCTTTAACAGTTCCTGTAATTTGTGTACACCCTTTTTCCTCACCTGCGGTAAATGTATACTTGTAGCCGGGTTCCGCCTTAAAATCGGCATTAATAAACCAAGCGGAGATTTCTTTCCCAATGGAAATGGCATTCCACACCCTATCAATAGGGTGATTAAAAACATGTTCTTTTGTAATTACATCTTTCATGACTAAATTGTTTTTATGATTAATACGCAACTATATGGTTGCAAATATAGCAATTAAAATATAATGCGCAACTTTTCGGTTGCTTTTTTGTTATTAGTCATTGTTCTTTAACTAGAAAGAGCGGACCTAGGTCCGCTCTTTCGTTCTTAAAAAATACTTTTAAAGCTATTGCTTTGGTTCGGCAGGTGCCTCTTTTCTAGATACGAGTGCTTGCTTGCTTAGACTTGCCAGATTGAAGTTAGGGTCTATTTCTAAGGCCTCGTCAATAATGGCGATGGCCGCATCAATATTCGTTTTGTCCATATTGAACTGTACCAAGCCTTTCAAGTGCATGAAAGCAGCTTTAAGGGAAACTTCGTAGGGTTGTTGCCGCTCGTAAAATGCATATTTCATTTCATCGGTTGCATTGGCGATACCATATTCAATATGGGTTAGTGCACCGGCATTATCCCCGGTCTGAATCTTTAAATCTGCCAATTCATAAGCCAAATAGGCATTAGGCTCCCTTATATTCAAAACTTCAAATTGCTCCAAAGCTCTTTTTGGCTGATTCAATGCCTTAAGGGAGATTGCTTTTACCTGTACCGCAAGGTCGGAATCGGTAGCCAACTTTTCAATACCTATGGTATTCAAAGCTTGCAAATGCTGATTGTCGTTGGCGTAGATGTAAGCCAAGGTATCCCTTCTTTCTTTGGATGGGGAAAGGACATTAAGGTGTGTTAGGGCGTTTATAACACCATCTATGTCACCCTGTAAGCGCATCTGATTGTAAAAAGCTTCGTAGTGCTTTTGTAATTCGGTCTTGGTCTGTGCGGTTCCGTAAAAACAGGTGCCTAGGAAAAGCGCAAATAGTATTTTTTTCATCGTTTAGTGATTTTTTGGTGCGCAAAATTATTAAAATATTCCATATAATCCTGTTAAGGAAAGCCTTAAATTGCCTAAAAAGAAAAGACGCTCTTGAGCGTCTTTTTAGTATATATTGTTTTTTCCAATATCCTAAGCAAGGGAATATTTAGTCTCTTGAGAAGTAAACGTATTTAAAAGTTGGGCGTAGAAGCCTATACTCTTATCGTCCTTTTCGATACAGGACCTTAAAATTTTTTTCAAACTATTGAACAATAAATTGGTATGTAGTGTCGGTAAATAAGTATTTACTTCCTTCGGGTTGTAAACTTTATCGTCCATAACAATGTTCATTGCTATTCGATGTCTATGATAATCTATAGTTACATCCGTGGCATTGTAATACTTCTTGAGAATTGCAACGTGCAATTGCTCATATTTCTTTGATCTCTTAGCGTTTTTACAACTTAGGGAGATTAGATTTTCTAATTCCATCAAAATCCTCCCCCTCAACTTGGACTTTTTCATGATTTTTTGATTTTAATGATTACTTAAAGGTATGTATTTCATCGATAAGTACTTAAAAATCAGCAATATATTAACAGTGGAATGGCTGTTTTTGTTGTGAAAACAACAAAAGTTGTGGTCAATTAATTGTGAATAGATGTGATAAAAACATTATTATTAATAAGAAAAAACTTACAAGTATTAATTATTTTGTTATTTTCTCTTTCCAAATCCTGATAATCGGGAGGTGACAGACCTCTTTTTTTCGCTTCTTCCGTATAATAATCTTTCTTTAAAGGGTGATCTGGATATACCCCGTTAAAAATTTGGTTCCATTCTTCATGTTGTAGTACGGTGTAGATTAAGTTGATGCAATCGTTCAAATGAATGAGGTTGACCGGAGCACTGCCACCCTTGAGATTTTCTTTCCCTGACAACATAGTAACTGGATGTCTATCGGGACCGATAAGTCCTCCAAAACGAATAATGGTGGTCTTTAGATTTCTATCTTCTCTGAACAATCGTTCGCATTTAAGAAGTTGCTTACCGGATTCCGTTACGGGATGCGGTGTGGTTTCTTCATTTACTTCGCCTGTGACATCACCGTATACCGAGGTGCTACTCACGAAAATCACTTTTTCAATAGTAGTTTTTTTAATCTCCTCATGAAGTAACTCCATCTTTTTCACATAGCTCTCGTTTGGTCCTTTACCCCGTAAGCTGGGCGGAACATTGATAAACAGGATATGTAAATTCCCTAAAAATTCGGATATGGGGCCACTTATTTTTTCTTCTGAAAGAGAAACCTGGTAGGGTACAATCCCTGCTTCTTTTAATATATCGAGTTTATCCTTTGAGGTCGTTGTACCTTTTACGGAGTAGCCCTGTGCTACTAGATGTTTGGCCAAAGGAAACCCTAACCAGCCACAGCCTATGACACCTATAGCTTTAATCAAAACTGAGTTTTTGAATGGTAAGGACGGCATCATTGAGAACAAAGGGCATCGGGATATTATCCTTAGGACGTTTGGGGACCGAAAATAAAGGGTTGTTTAGCAAATCGTTGGAGGCCTCATAAATGGTAAGCCCCAAAGAGGCATCCTTAGGTATTTCCAAAAGGAGTTCCGTGTATTCGTTGTCACTGATGTAGTGCGTAATCAATTTCCCCCTTCTTCTATTTTCAAGAAAATAATCGGAAAGTGCAATACCGTTGACGGTAGCTTTTGTAATGGGCGTTTCATTACTGAATATTTCTAACCTATTCACGTCGCGTTGTGGTGTGATACAAAGTTCTAATCTTCTAGTTTCGTTGATTATGGTATCGTTCCGTATTTCTATTTTAGGAGGTGCTATTTTTTTTAAAGGAGCCTCTGCCGTATAGGTAAAACCGGAGCTATACTTGCTGCTTATGGTATTTTCGGTCAATTTTTCGGGGGTACTCTTTTCCTTACCAATGTATTGCGCGGTCCATTCGGACAGTTCATTTTCATAAGTGGCCCATTTAGCTTCTTCGGCATCTGCGTCCATTACATATAATAGACTGGTAGGTTTGGGCGTATCTTCACTAAAACTTGAATTCAGTTGTGCGGAAACCATAAATCCTACAAAAAGTAAAAAACACAATGTCGCCAATGCTCCCTTGTTTCGGTAGTGCGTAAAAACCGGTAATAGCAGGAAAAATAGCAAGGTTGTAAAAATAGTTGTGGCAACCATCATCTTTAAACCAAGACCAACGGGAAACATTTGAATAAAGGGGGAATAAATAAAAATAGCTGGGAGTCCGAGAAAAACCAACAGGAACGGGTTGGGTTTTTTCTGATTGATAAGAATATAAAAAGCGACCAGAGCCCCATATACCGGAATTATGAAGAATGCTGCCCCTTGCAGATATTGGGCAACGGCACCACAAATAATCAACCAAATAAGTAGGGGTGCCACCAGTAAGTTCGGGGTTTTAACTACCCTGAATTTATGATACACATAGAAACATAGGGCTACCGATAAAAAGGTAAAAGCAAAAATATAGGCGTGCCCGTTATAAGTAAATCCGTGGAGCATGTCCTGATAGGAGGGATATGCCCATTTTAGCACCTCCCAACTGTAATAACCTACTAGCCCATTAACTGCCAAAGCAATAAGTACCGGAACGAAGCCTTTAAGAACATCCTTTATGTTTAAAACGTTTTTCCGAAACCCTTGAATGAGGGGTATTAAAAAAATTAGGCATGC
>CAJQMW010000278.1 GCA_905479535.1 uncultured Maribacter sp.
GTTTATTTCCAAAGCATATGGGGAACCTTATGTGAATTATGCCACCAAGGTGATGTTGGGAGAGAAAAAGATCAAGGATTTTACTTTTAATCCGAAATTAGAAGGGTACGCCATTAAGCAACCTGTATTCTCCTTCAATAAATTTCCAAATGTGAACAAAAATCTTGGCCCGGAAATGAAGAGTACCGGTGAAAGTATCTTATTTATAGATAGCTTAAAGGATGATGAATTCTACAACCTATACGCAAGGAGAAAGATGTACCTGAGCAAATAAATTCAAATAACGAACTAAAAGATGACGGTGCCTGATTTTTCAAGCACCGTCATTTTATTTAATCAAAATCCGTTTAAACTTTAACGATAACATAGCCTTTTCTGGTTTTTTTATAATGTTTACCGTTCCAGAAATAGTACCGCTTTCCTTTAACCCGGACTATTTTATAGTTTGCTGGCCTCTTTTTTACGACCACTACTTTTGCTGGAGTTTTAGCTCTTACTCGGGTTGCACAAGAAGTAAAACCGCACATGAAAATAACAAGTAGGAAAATAAGGGACTTTTTCATAATCTCAAATTTTATGTTTTTTATTGGACGATGAAAAACGGAAAAGGTTTAGTTGAACCACACTGCATACTTCTTTCTTCGAAGTTCCAGTGCAAGTGTTTCTTCCATTTTTAAGGCTTCTGCCCTAGTGGATATAGGCTGAATGTGGTTATAAAGACTTCCCCGTAGGTACAATCCATATTTCTTAACAATGCTGGAAGAAAGGTTATGACCCTTTTTGTTTCTGTACCCTGTTTTGTGCTGTTGAAAACGTATGGCCGGAGTTTTGCTGGTCATGCCTACATATAGGCATTCCAAGACACCATTAAACTGTGGGTTGGCTTCACGGAACTTTCTGTTTTCGGTGAAAACCTTTTTTGATAATTCAATTACGTAGACGCTGTATTCGGTTTTGGGCATGGATTAGCCTATCTCAAAATGGTACTTTCAACTATTTTTTAATCGCTGATTTCAATTCCTTCAGTTGTAAATGAAAAGGCTTGCGCCCCTAATCCGCCCACCATCACTGCTTGGAACATGGGTGTTATTGGTCTTTTTGAATACCAGTCTATGAGAAAATTAGCACCGCTACCCCCCGAAGTATCCTGTTGCTCGATCACATAGTCTATAGACTCCATTGGGCGTAGATAGATGCTTTGGTCCAAGTAACTTCTCACCAAATTGCCTTCAGTATTATAATAATCGATTTTACTTATAAATAGACTGTCCTTTAGGCTTGTATTTCGAATGCTCAGGGTTGCCGTAAGAAGCGTTCGTGAGTCCCTTGTCTGATTGTAGATATCCGAGTAGATGGGCACATAAACCTCTCGGATTAAGGAATCTATGGAGGCAATATTAATTCTTCTATCCAACGTATGTTCATCCAATACCTCTACTGGCTGTTCTTTAGGGACTGGTTGCTTACAAGAATTGCCCAGCAATAGAAGAACACTGCCTAATAAAAGATATGATATTTTCAATTTCTTCATATTCAAGTTTTAATCTTCCCATTCCGTATGGAAAACACCTTCTTTGTCCAAACGCTCATAAGTATGTGAACCAAAATAATCCCGTTGTGCCTGTATAAGGTTAAGTGGAAGTCTAGAGGAAGTGTATGCATCAAAATAGGTAAGGGAGTTGGAAAGTCCCGGTAAGGGTATTCCGTTCGTCGCTCCGTATGCTACCAATTCCCTAGCGGAGGCAACGGTACTTTGTACTTTTTCGACAAACTTTGGAGACACAAGCAGGTTTGGTAAATCCTCATCTGCCCGGAATGCTTGGGTAATATCGGCTAAAAGTCCCGCTCTGATGATACAGCCAGCTCGCCAGATTTCTGCAATGACGGCAATATCCAATTGATAGTCGTATTCCTTGGAGGCATCCGCTAATTGATGTAGCCCTTGGGCATAGGTGACGATAAAAGAAAAGTATAAGGCTCCCTCTGCCATTTTTTCTAGTTTAACCTTGTCCATTGACGCTACTACTGGTCTGTCATAAATTTTATCTGCCGCGATACGCTCATCTTTAAGTGCGGAAATTTCCCGCATACTTACGGCAATATCAATAGAAGGAACCGGAATACCTAAATCCATGGCATTTTGACTGGTCCATTTGCCTGTCCCTTTCTGTTTCGCCTTATCAGAAATTTGATCTAAAAGTCCCAATTCACCTAAATTCAATTCATCTTTTTGAACAAAAATTTTAGAGCTAATCTCCACTAGGAAAGATTGAAGCCGTCCGGCATTCCATTTGGTGTAGGTAGCATTTAATTCTTCATTGGTGAAATCCCCACCTTTTTTGAGAACATCGTAAATCTCGGAGGTCAACTGCATTAAACCGTATTCAATACCATTGTGTACCATTTTGACATAATGACCGGCTGATTTTGGTCCCAAATAAGCCACGCAAGGTTCTCCGTTATACTTTGCGGATACGGCTTCAAAAATTGGTTTTATATGGGCATAGGCACTTTTGGAACCTCCAGGCATGATACTGGGCCCCTTGCGCGCACCCTTGGCTCCTCCAGAAACACCGGCACCAAAAAAACTAATACCACGAGTTTCTAAATAGGCCTCCCTACGGTCCGTATCGGTAAAGAAGGAATTACCGCCATCGATGATGATATCACCTTTATCTAAATGCGGTAAAAGACCTTCTATAACCGCATCTACAACTTTACCCGCCGGAACCAATAACATGATTTTTCTAGGAGTGCCCAGCGCATTCACAAAGGTTTTGGCATTTGTAGAAGCGTTTACTTTTTTGACGTCGCCACCTTCCTTTATTAGGGCACCTACTTTTTCAGCGTCCAAATCGTTCCCGAAGGCGGTAAAACCATTATCTGCGACGTTCAATATAAAATTCCGTCCCATAACGCCTAACCCCACTAATCCAAAATCATATTTTTGCTCCATATTATGTTTCTTTATCTAAGTAAAAATCTATTCAATCAAAAATAAACGAAAATATCCATTCACGTTATTATCTTACCATAAACTCATTGTTATTACATTTTCTTTTCGATACTTTTATAGTTAAATCCTTTGAGAACGAATGAAGAAGACTGAAAATCAAATGTTGGTCATTTTTGGGGCCTCCGGAGACCTTACCGCCCGAAAGCTCATACCCGCGATCCTAAATTTAGCGCAAGGTGGCCATTTACCTGAAAATTTTGTGGTTTTGGGTGCGAGTAGGAGCGAATGGACCGATGAGCAGTTCAGGAAAAGTGTCATTACAGAAAGTAAGCATTTAAGAGATGATTTGAAGAACAACCATAAAAAACTGATAACGGATTTTTGCGAGCGACTTTTTTACCACGAATTGGGAAGTAACCAAGACGCTGATTATAATCCTTTGAAGAAAAGAATTGATGATTTAAATGAGACCTATAAAACTGACAGTAACTATATATTTTATCTGTCGGTTCCCCCGTCTGCCCATGAGCTGATTTCCAGAAACCTCCATGAACAAAATTTAGATGATGAAAAGGATGGTTGGAAACGCTTAATCGTAGAAAAACCATTTGGTTACAGTTTGGAAACGGCCAAGGACCTGAACAATATCTTACAGAAATATTTTAAGGAGTCTCAAATCTTTAGGATAGACCATTATTTGGGGAAAGAAACGGTTCAGAACCTTTTGGTCACCCGCTTTGCCAACAGTATTTTTGAGCCGTTGTGGAATCGGAACTACATACATCATGTAGAAATCACCAATGCCGAAAGTGGCGGGGTAGAAAAGCGTGGGGGATACTATGATAAATCCGGTGCTTTACGAGATATGTTCCAGAGCCATCTGTTACAGATTGTGGCATTGATTATTATGGAACCACCGTTGAGCGCTGACGCTGAAGAAATAAGAAACGAAAAGCTCAAGGCATTGAAATCACTTCGAATCATGACCGATGAGGATACGCTTCATAAGAGTACTATTAGGGCGCAATATGTGTCTTCGGTAATTGATGGAAAAAAGGTGAAGGGTTACCGTGAGGAGCAGGATGTGGATTTGAATTCCATGACCGAGACCTATGCCGCCATTAAATTCTTTGTGGACAACTGGCGTTGGGCCGATGTTCCTTTTTATGTACGAACTGCGAAAAGAATGCCTACAAAGGTGACCGAGGTGGTGATACATTTTAAGACTCCGCACCATCAGATATTCAAGGATTCCGGGATGAACAGTAAGGACAATAAATTGATAATCCGCATACAACCCGATGAAGGGGTTCTTATAAAATTTGGGGTTAAAGTACCTGGTCAGGGATTTAAAGTGGAACGCGCCAATTTAGATTTCTACTATTCCAGTCTTGCCGAAAACCGTGTGATGGAGGCTTATGAGCGCTTGTTATTGGACGCCATGCAAGGAGATGCCACATTATATGCCCGAGCTGACGAAGTTGAGGCTGCATGGGCCTTTGTTGACCCTATTTTGGAATATTGGAAAAACTCCGATGCCAAAATTTATGGCTACTCCGCTGGAGTATGGGGCCCCAAGAATGCAGATGACCTCATTGAAGGCTTAGGTATGTGGCGGAACCCTAGTGAGAACTTAGCCGATGATCCGGGATTTTGCGTGATTTGCTGATGTTTGTAATATGGATTGTCTGTGTCTGGTTGAGTACCCGCAAGGTCTAAAATTAATTATAGCTTCAAAT
>CAJQMW010000279.1 GCA_905479535.1 uncultured Maribacter sp.
GATGCCTTAAAGAACCAGTTAGACCCACATTTTCTCTTCAATAGTTTGAACGTGCTTACAAGCCTTATCGACGAAGATCCACATCAGGCCCAAAAATTCACTACATCGCTTTCCAAAGTCTACCGGTACGTTTTGGAGCAGAAAAACAAGGATTTGGTTTCTGTGGACGAGGAACTTCAATTTGCCAAGACTTATGTAAGATTGCTTAAAATGCGTTTTGAGGATAGTATCATTCTTGATATTCCCGAGAATATCAGAAATCCGGAGGCAAAAATTGTTCCGTTATCCCTTCAGCTATTACTGGAGAACGCCGTAAAACATAATGTGGTAAACTCGGCCAAACCGCTGCATATTCGAATCTATGAGGAAGACGGTTTGTTGAAGGTGACCAATAATTTGCAGGAAAAACAGGTGGTTAAAAAGAGTAGTGGGGTTGGACTACAGAATATTAGACAACGTTATGCGCTGCTGAGTAAACGCGAAATGGTCATTGACAAAACGAACAAGGACTTCACGGTGCATTTACCCATGCTTACGCAACAAGTATCCGTTGTAGAGACGCAACAGGATTTTATTGAGGATAAAAGGTACCAGAAGGCTAAGGAGCGGGTAGAGGCCGTTAAAGGCTTCTATGGCAATCTCATCTCGTTTTGTATCGTTATTCCACTTTTAGCTTTTTTGAACCTTAAAACTACCAGTTTCCCATGGATCATTTTCCCCGTTCTAGGTTGGGGTTTCGGCTTATTGACCCACGGTATGGAGGCCTTTGGATATAATCCCATCTGGGGCAAACGTTGGGAGGAGAAAAAACTACGTGAATTGATGGATAAAGAAGATTTTTAAATTTTGTTAGCCCTTAGCCCTTAGCCCTTAGCCCTTCGCCCTTTATCCTCAACCCTTACAATCAACTTATCCATTAAATACTACAGTACGGTAAGCTATTTTTTAAAAAAGACCACTCTTTTGGGATATTTGAAGTGTAATTAATAACGAACTTAAAAAATTAATATCATGGAAAATTCAAATGCATACAGGTACAGAAGAGCAAAGGAAAAAGTAGAGACCATCAAGTCGTTTTATATGAACCTAATGGCATATTGTATCGTTATTTCAATATTAGCTTGGGTAAACCTTAATACCACCAGTTTTCTCTGGTTTATTTTCCCAGCTTTGGGATGGGGCATAGGCTTATTGGGTCATTGGAGTAGAGCTTACGATTATAATCCAATTTTCGGAAAAAACTGGGAAGAGCGTAAAATAAAGGAATTTATGAACGAGCCCCGATTTTAAGAAATTAGTATCTTTAAATTATCGCCTATCAAACAAATACAGTATGGAAAATTCAAACAGGGAGGATAAATATTTTAGGGCCAAAGAGCGGGTAGATGCGCTTAAGAAATTCTACGGTAGCTTAGTCTCCTACGTAATTTTCATTACGCTTTTGGGCGCGCTAAATTACTGGATAGACCAGTGGAGGTATCCTTGGTTTCTTTGGGCGGCTTTTGGATGGGGAATTGGGTTAGTTTTCCAGGCAGTCAAGGCCTTTGGATTTAACCCTTTTTTTGGCAAGGACTGGGAAAACCGCAAGATCAAGGAATTAATGGAAAAAGAGGAAGATCAAAAAAGATGGAAATAATGGAGGATAATAGAATAAAAATGAAAAGGGCCAAGCAACGCCTACAGGAACTCAAGGGGTTCTATTGGCACTTGGCGGCTTATATTGCGGTAAACGGTTTCATTACCATGAGCACCATTATCGGTAGGATGAGCAATGGAGATTCTTTTATGGATACCTTGAATTTTGGAAGCTTTGCCATTTGGTTCTTTTGGGGAATAGGACTTTTTTTCCATGGAATGAAAGTCTTCTCCTATAATCCAATTTTTTCCAAACAATGGGAAGAGCGCCAAATCCAGAGGTACATAGAAAAAGACAAAAAGGAAGCGGAAAAATTTAGATAAAATGGACACGAAGCAATCTGAGAAATTTTTAAAGGCCCAGAAGCGGGTGAACGATATGAAGAAGTTCTATCGTCATTTAAGGGTTTACATTATTATAAACCTTCTGTTACTGGTAGTGAAATTGAATCTTTTTAATTGGTTCAAAGATGATTACGTGTGGATGCAAAACCCACAATTTAGCGATTGGGCAAGTTGGAATCTCTTAGGAACGCCAGTTCTATGGGGCTTGGGTCTGCTAGCTCATGCACTGTATGTTTTTAAATTCAAGTCTCGATCTTGGCAGGAACTAAAGCCTGGGTTTATTAAGAAATGGGAGAAAAGACAATTGGATAAGTTTTTAAGCGAAGAAGATAAAGATTAAGATGGAAGATTATAGCGATAAAGCAAGATTAAAGAAGGCTAAGCGTAAAGTGGCGGCAATGAAGGGTTTTTATACACACCTCACCGTCTATTTGGTAATAAATACAATGCTTTTGGTATTTAAACTTGTGGGCAATTCCTATTTTGGCGAAAGCTTTATGGGGCCTTTTTGGCACTTCAGCACTTTTGCCGTTTGGTTTTTTTGGGGCATAGGGCTGCTCTTCCACGGTTTAAAAGTGTTTTCTGCCAAATCAATCTTCAGTAAAAATTGGGAAGAAGCGCAGATTAGGAAGTTTATGGAAGAAGATAAGAACGACACGGAAAAATTTAGATAGAAACTAATGGAAATGGCACAGCCAATTATTTATTTGCATGCCATAACCGGTGGAATAGCTCTTATTTCCGGAGGGGTGGCATTAGCCAGTAGGAAAGGCAAGACCGTGCACAGGTCAGGTGGTAGGGTATTCTTCTGTACGATGTTAATTTCTGCCCTAACATCTTTGATAATTGCCATTTTACCTGGTCATAAATCGCCTTTTTTATTTTGTGTAGGAATCTTTAGTGTTTATTTTCTAATCGCAGGATATAGAGCATTACGGTATAAAAAAAATAGTGAGCGTTTAACCTATGATAAATTACTTTCCATTTTAATTCTTATAACTAGTGCGGCTATGCTTTTGTACCCGTTGCTGATAGAGGGAGTAATTAATATTGTTTTGTCAGTATTT
>CAJQMW010000280.1 GCA_905479535.1 uncultured Maribacter sp.
AACTATTCTCCATGTAAATTATATCATGCAGTGTTGTTACTAAAGGTATTTTTCCATATAGTGGCGCGGTATTACTTGTACAATGTAGAATGTCACATTTATAGGCTTTGGCTATTTTAGGTAGATTATATTGTTCCCAAATAGGGTAAGATCCTCCTGGTATTTCAATTATATTAAAATTTTTAGTGCTGGAAATAGCAGATCTATCCTGATCTGGTTTTACAAAAATAAAATACTCATTATCCTTGTCGATAATTTGAAGTTTTTTGATCAACTCTATTGCAACTCTATCCATACCATGCTTATGCGGGCGAAATAATCTTTGGGCCTCTATACCTATTCTCATTATTTCTCGTTTTCAATTTTGCTGTGCGCAGTGTGAATAAATTTCTTATTAGCCCCTTTTAACTTAAAAAGTAAAAGCGCCATTCTTAGAAAAGCCGAAGGAAGTGAGAGCATCGCTTTTAAAGTATTAGTATTATAAAAGGATTTTGGCTTCTAGCTTGACTAAGCTTATTTCGGCCGTTCTCGTCGATATTCTATAAATACAAATTGAGCCATTAAATTTGATATGAAAATGGTCGTTGCATTATATTTTGAATTCAAAAGGGCTATTGTAGGGGTAGTTGTAACCAGAGTCCATCTGCATTAAGTGGATGTATTAAAATATCCAAATTCAGTAAACTCATTAACCTTGCTCGCGATAATTAAAATATTTAAAAGGAAACAGATTGTATTTGCCATTACAGTTTATAGTTAATGTTTAGCATAATGGTTTTGGGAAACAGTCGTTTACTATTTTCCGCAAAAAAAACGGTATTGTATTGGTTCGAAATTTGTCTCACATTATTTCCAAGATTGTAAATGTCCAGTCCCACTTCAATCGGAGAATCCTCTTTGCGATAAAATATTTTAGTTTCTATTAAATTGAAATAAGATGTATTTCGTTGACTTCGATTATTATAGAAATTTTGATACATGGAAAAATCAAATTTCCAGTTCTTGTAATCATAAACCACGGAAAAGTCCACATCTGTAGAAAGCGTAATATTTGTAAATAAGGGGTTCTTGTATTCCAGAAAAGAATTTTTTACCTCAAATTCTATATTTGGGGCTTCCTCAAAATTTGTGATGAACGCTAACGTATTATTAATGTTTAAAGAGTTGTTAAACCTTTCCTGCTCATTAAAAACCGAAATTCCCTCCCGTAGATACAAGCCTGTCTCCAAAGATAGCTTCCAATACCTTCTGTTGTATCTTGGTCTTAGGGTAATGTCATAGGAGGTTATATTTTTGTTTAATTGAAATGGAGATATGGTACCATCAATACCTTCAAATGAAATGCTCTGAACAATGGGGTCAACATTCTTTCTAAAACCTATTTTGGAGTAAAAACTTAAACCATAGGTTTTAAACAATGACAACGAGAGTAGTCCCCTATGATTGGTTGATTGCTCTAAAAAGGAATTTCCTGTTACCACTCTATTGAAATCAGTAATGGTACTGCCCGCTAATCTGGAAACCGGATCTGGGTTTGTAGTCTTCTCATTGTAGGATAGTTTAATGCTCTTTTTTTCATCAAAATTCCATTCCAGCTTTCCAATAGGAAGAATTCTTGTGTCGTTAAAATCACTAGTTTGAGATGATTGGATATCCTTCCATTGAATATTTTGCAATACTAGCCCTACATCAAAAATGACCTCTTTGCCAATATACCACTTATGGGTAATGGAATTGTTAATTTCCGTTAGAAGACTGCTAAAGTCATTTTCAAAATTCTGTAAATTTAAAGAGGTGTTGTCATCATTAACTTGGGATGCTGTATTTTCAATGCTATTTTTATATATTTTACCAGATAATCCAATACTGATCATATTTGTCCTAAAAGGTCTATAATGGTGTTTCAGGTCAAAATTTATATCGGTAAATTTTCTATTGCCTAAACTATTTACAGAAAAATTTGTGGAGGGCAGTAAAGGTATTTGGGAAGAAAAAATATTGGAACCACTTTCCCATAAATCAAATAAGGATTCTTTGTTGAACAATGCGTTTACTTTGGCCGTGGAAACATTATCGCTCGAGAACCATTTGTCTGCTGAGATATTTAATTGGAGCC
Organism: uncultured Maribacter sp.; assembly: GCA_905479535.1. Classification (GTDB taxonomy): domain Bacteria; phylum Bacteroidota; class Bacteroidia; order Flavobacteriales; family Flavobacteriaceae; genus Maribacter. The sequence goes on from CAJQMW010000280.1 coordinate 2,117, forward strand.
GGTCACTGGTCAGTCGGTTTTCCTTGCCGTATTCGCGTTCTTCGCCCTGTAGTTCGGAAAAATTAGATCCTTGGTTATTGAGTTGTGATCTATTGTAGGACATATTCAGTTTCAGGACCGTATATAGGTCCGGAGTGAACTTATACTTGACCTTACCAAAGAATACTGCATTTCTATCATTTTGATCCTGTACTCTTCGCTCAAACGCTTGCGAAGGTTGGTATGTGTAGCTAAATCGGTCTTCCCTGAAAGATTTATCCAACATTCCCAAAGTAAAAATGCGCAACTCATTTTTTATATTAGGATTGTACTGAAAGTTATATCCTCCAAAAAGATGCTCATTTTTAAAATAATCCTCGTTTTGTAAGAATTTGGCTGTTGGTGAATTTAACCCCTCTATTATAGATTCTGGACTATTTTCTCCTTCAATTTTCAAATAATCCGATAGACTAAAAGATCTGGATTGGGTATTATTTATATCTCCTATAAAATTATGGATTGTAGTAGGGGTATATCTGAAAATACTGGGATGAAACCTATATCTGTCTTGGTATCCTATTGCCGACTCTATATCCCCAAAAAAGAATTTTTTCTTTCCTTCTTTAAGGATAATGTTCATTACAAGATTATCTGTGCTTTCAAAATCTTTTAGGAACGCTGTTTCATTGTAATCCTCTATCATTTGAACCTCACTCACTACATCTGCGGGAATATTCTGTGTGGCCATTTTGGGTTGCCCGTTGAAAAAAGTTTTATTCTCTACCAAAACGGCTTCCACTTTTTTGTCCTTAAAAAAAACTTCACCGTCCCTGTTAACGGATACGCCCGGTAACTTTTTCAACACCGCGCCCAATTTTCTTTCTTTTCCGTTTACAAAAGCATCTGTTTGGAAGGTGGTCGTATCCTTCTTTACTTCTATAGGGGGTGTGTAGTTCAATACTACTTCTTCAAGTTCATGTAATGATTCGGTCAATACAAAATCCTTGCTAAAATTAGTATTCGCAGCACTGAGAGGTTCTTTTACGGGAACGAACCCTATAAAAGTAATGTTCAGCGTGTATTTTATATTTGGAACTACTTTGATATTAAATGTACCGTTGGCACTAGAGACCCCGAATGATGGAGACTGTTCTGGATCTGATGGGTAAAGTATAATGTTGGCACCTTCAAGATTTTTCCCCTCCGTGTCCGTTATGTTTCCAGAAAACACAACGTTGTCCTGGGCACAAATTGCACTGCTAAGGAAAAATCCGATACATAACGTTATTAAGATAGGGAGTATTTTCAAATGGGGCTGCTTTTTTTTTAATCATCTGTAACCTTTCTTGCTTGTCGTTGGAGTTTTATTAATTCGCCTATGCCTATAAGTCTTCCGTCTCTCAAATCTGGAATTGACTTTATTCCTCCCTTTGGATTTAAAGTTACCTTCTTCGTTACATACGTAACACTCCTTTGTGTTAGTTGTAAAATAAGCCCCGGAAGGCCGCCGTAACCTATAGGTCCAAAAGGTATCGGAATTTCAGGAGTGTACCAAGCTTCAACTGTGTGTTCATTTTCTGTATACAGTACTCTTGATACCGTTGCCTTGTAGCAGGTATAGCCATCAATCTTTTTTGTTTCGTTTTGTAGCACCCAACCTGTCATACGATCGTTGTAGAATACTCTGTACAGGGAATCTTTAATCTTTTTATTGTAGTAAGGTCTGTTATCATTAGAGTATTGGTGCCAATTTATATGAGAGGAAGCTACTATCGATGCCATTTTGGCCATAAATTCATCATGGGGGGGCATGGGGCAATTGCTCAAAATAAGACTGCTCGGCATCATATCGTAACAGATATACCATATCGTTTATTTCACGGGCCGTTTTCCTTTTAAAATCTTTGTCTTTTCCATCGTTGGGATTATCAACATAGATTGTTTTATATTCTATTTCACCCTGTTGGGAACATAGTGGTGTGACCAACAAAAAGACAGAAAACAAAAAAATATACTTCACCACTATATTTAAAATGACATTTCTGAATTTAATAAAGTTAGAATTATTGAAATCCATTTTGTTTTTTTAGCCTCTTACAAAATACAATATTAATCTTGGGTAACCTTTCTTGCTTTTCTTTGAAGATTTCTTTTTTCGTCAGCGGTAATGAGCCTACCTTCTGTTAGTTCTTTTATGGGCTTGATGCCACCAGTAGGATTCAGGGTAATTTCCTTTGCGATAAATATCACATGGCTACGTTCAAGTTGCAAAATGAGCCCAGGAAGCCCCCCATAACCGATTGGGCCATAGGGCATGGGTATTTCAGGGGTGTACCATGCTTCGATGGTAAATTCAATTTCGGTATAAGCTTGAGTGTGATCAATCGTAGCTTTGTAACAGGTATAACCATCAATATCCTGTGTTTCGTTGTGCAGGTTCCAACCCCCAAAACGGTCCTTATAGGCAACCCTGTAAATAGAGTCCTTGATTTTTTTGCTGTGAAAGGATTGATCATGATTAGGATATTGATACCAGTTAATATTGGAGTTGGCCACCACTGTAGCCATTTTGGCCATAAATTCGTCGTGAGGAGCATGCACCAAACCTTCAAAGTAAGATTGTTTAGTATCATACCTTAACAAATATTCCATATCGTTTATTTCGCGGGCTATCTTCATTTTAAAATCCTTATCTTTTTCAATGTTCGGCATATCAAAATAAACAGATTTATATATTATCTCACCCGATTGGGCAAAAAATAATTGGACCGTAAAAAAAATATAAAGTAAAATAAGAACTTCCTTCATGTTCATAGCTAAGCGATAAAATTATGATATATCAATAAAATAGCAGTTGCCCGAATCGGGCAACTGTTGGGGCTAAACTATTAGCCAGTACAATAATCATACGCCATTTCATAGAATTCCTCTATGTCCCCACCCTGGGAGGCACCTTGCTCCGCCATTTCGCAAGCGAAGCGATGACAGTCTCGAAAATCTTCTTCGGCCATTGAATTGGCATTTGACGAATTTGCAAATGCAGGTGCGGCAACAAAGGCTACTGCAAATAATAAAGCTACTTTTTTCATAAGAAATATATTACACATTGTTGTATGAGTTAAGAAAGTATTCAATTGCTGCCTTTGTCTGAAAAAATTTTTAAAATGTCCTTTTCTATAGTGTCGTAAGGATATTCCACTATCCGACCAATCTCCCCATCATCATCTGAAAATATGACCGTTGGTAAATATTTTACTTGAAATTGTTTGATTAGTTTCCTAGGTTTCTTCTTACTCTTGTTGATGCTATATATTTTTATATGACCATCCGGAATGCGCATGGAGTCAAATAATTTCAAAAAACGGGGAAGGTATGTTTTAGTATCACGGCACCAAATTCCCATTATAATATCTATTTTACAGTTTCGCATCCGTCCATCAACACTTTTCAAAACATCTAAGTTCGGCTCAAACCGTTCATATTTCTTGGCAAACCAGTTTTCCCGATAAATTATATTCTTCTCTTCAACCCCTATCATCCCCAATCCTACATCCGATTGGGACCAAGACCGCGCAAAAGTTAAAAAGTAAAAAGATATCAAAAGACAAGCTCGCATTCGTAATAACCATTGAATTCTGAAGTTAATCAATTAAAAATAAATATAGGAATAGTACTACATTAAATAACGATATCTTAAAAATAAATAGGTTTTTTCTTATACTTATCAATATTGCTAAACTATTAAATAGTATCAACTCCTTTCATTTACATTAGTAAACTTTAAACAACTGGACTATTTCATCACAGAATGGTTATGTTATATTCCCGTTTTCATCAACATTCTGTAACTATAAATTGAGCTATTACATTTTAATACGAAAATGGTCGCGAGATTAAATTTTCTGGCCTAAAACAATAATAGTCATCTATTAATAGTTAAATCGTATACGATATTTTATATTTGAACTGTGCAGACAAAAACTATTTTACGAGATCAGGTCCGGGACCATCTTTTGAGAGAAATGAAAAATGGCTCTTTGCAAATTGGCAGGACCATAAACTTAGCGGCACTATCCAGACGGTTGGATGTTAGTGTTACCCCTATACGCGAGGCTCTTTCACAATTGCAACAGGCCCATATCATCAAAGCTATTCCAAATAGGGGCTTTATAATTTCCGGTTTGGATGTGGATGAAGCTGAGGACCTGTATAATTTGGTGGCAAGTTTGGAGGTAATGGCCATTGAGAATACCGAATTTGACCAGGATACGATAGAACAGTTAAAAAAGCAACAGGAAATTTTTGAAAATGCACCGGACGCTTTATCCCGTATCCAGGCCGATTTGGGTTTTCACCATATTTTAACCAAGGGATATGATAACGAGTTGGCACTGCAAATCTTAAGCGACCTAAGGACCCGAATTTTCTTTTACGAACGTGCTTTCATGGCAGAAGACACGTTCTATAATAAGTCTGACAATCAGCACGATTCCATAATCTCGGCGATTGCGGACGATAATGTACCTACCGCCTCCCTCCTATTGAAGATGAATTGGATGTTGATCCTTAACTACATTCAAAAGAAGTTAACGGAATAAACCCTAACCCAATTACTCCAAATCCTTGATTAACTGTTCAGCAGAACTGGTAACGCGCTTATAATGTCCATAGCCCCATCGGGCAATAATTAAAAGAAAAACGGCCATGACAATTGTCTTCCAAAGCAAGGTGGAAGGTTCTAAAAATAAGTCCTTGCCGTTTAAAATTTTAGCTATTGCGGGTAAGAAAGCCATTAGATAAATAAAACTAGCATATATGCCGTATCGCTGTATTTTAAGAAGTTTGGTTTTTGATTTGGTATATTCCAATAAAGCATCTTTGTAAGAAAGGTTTACGATATCCAGGCACTGTATTTTTTTAAGGGAACCCAGCACAAGAATTGGCAATACTATGCTAAATACTATTGCGATAAGCCCGCAGGCCAGTAAGTACCATGTATCAAGCTTCGGTATATTGAAAAAGATGAACAATGCAGATGCGATACAGACCAGCGCACCTGCTTTTTCAAAGTTTGTTATGGCCTTAAATTTTGTTCTGTATTTTTCTTTTGTCATTTCCATAATGATTTCGTTTGTAAGTTCTTTTTGTTTTTCCAATTGATGGCTCATTTGTGTCCAAGCGGATTGTAATTCTTCTAGTTCCATAACCTATGATTTTATCATGTTCGTTTTTAATTTTTTCTTTATTCGGGAAATCCTTGTCCCTACGTTAGATTCACTCAGCCCCGTAATTTCAGCTATTTCTTTGTAACCCTTACCTTCTAACAATAAGAGCATTAGGCCCTTTTCCAAGACATCCAACCGTTCAATATGTTTATATAACATCCGAAGACGCTCTTCAAAGTCCTCATCTCCACTTTCACTATGAATTAAAATGGATTCCGAAATTGGAATGGCATCCGGACGTCGCTTGCGTTTTTTTAGCTGCGTGATTGCAGTGTTCATGGCGACCCGATAAATCCAAGTCGAGATTTTCGATTCATTTCTAAAAGAATCAAAAGACCTCCATAATTGATACACCACCTCTTGGAACAAATCTTCCCGATCGGTTTCGTTATCGGTGTATATAGAAGTGACTTTAAATAACAGTCCTTGATGTTCACGTACCAATGCTGCAAACGCGATTTCTTTCGCCATCCAATCCGGTTTTTCTAATACGTATGTTATGCCATGAAATTATCACATCAAATTCAAAAAAAAATTATTTGAATGAATTTTAAGTGTTTAAAGCAACAAGCTAAGGCCAAATCCGTTGTAAAATAAAAAGCACATGCAGTTTTTAAACGAAGAGCTAGCATTCCTTATGATGAAGAAAAAAACGAAATCTTTAGTAAAAGAAGAGAACTCCTGCGGTATTTTCCAAGATTACGGAACACAGGAGAATAAAACCGATAAGGAGAGCAGCTAAAAAAAGTGTTTTTCCAGCTTAACTATCGGTAATTTTTTGGATAAGTTTAAGTACAGGTTCGGGAAGGTTTGTATCGTCAAAAATGGCTTTGTATTCCTCCGCTTCGTCCTGTAACTTAATATGATACGTAAATCCGTCCCGTATTTCGTCAGAAAGCGGGGCTTCTTTTTTCATCGCTTGTATCAATTCTTTCTTGACATCTACTTCTAATTGCATATTTCCCTCATATTCTTTGGGAATACCAACGAATCCACCATTGATGAAAATTGAATATTTCATGCGACGACCTTAACAAGTCCAACGGCCGCAAAACATAAGGTGACAGCTTCAACAGCGGAAGCACAAACTTTCCCTTCATTTTGTAAACGCTGGGCAGTAGCTAGAATAACATCCAACATATCATTGAAATCAGCCGTTCGCCATAACGCTTTGAGCGTTTCAAACCATATTATAGCCGATTCATCCAAGCCAATCTCCAAACAACACAGGTAAAAAGCTTTGTTGGGTATTCCCGAGTTAATATGAACTCCTTGGTTATTCGCACTTCCGGTATAGTAGTTATCCATGTGGTCAGGCTGTGGGTCAAAATCA
>CAJQMW010000281.1 GCA_905479535.1 uncultured Maribacter sp.
AAATAGGCACGGCTAAAGTCTTAGGTCTCAAATTATCCGAGTTTTGGCAAAACGCAATATTTCCGAACAGCAAAAAAAGGGAAGTAATAATTTTTAAGAAATTGGTTATTTTTTGATAATTGGTCTGGTCGCATAATGAACGATGTGCTATTTTTTGTCTTGTGACGGTTGCCAACAAAGAGATTGACCCTTACACTTAAAAAATAAAAATGAGGGAATTGATTTCTGTTATAGTAAAAGAGATGTCTTTCGTATTAATCCGTGTATTTTTTCTATCTTAACCCACTAACCAAAAGATTTATGACAGCTTATATTTTTGAATTTATAGGTACAGCTATGCTCATCCTGATCGGAAATGGTATCGTTGCCAACCTTGTACTCAAAGGAACCAAGGGTTCGGATTCCGGATGGGTAGGAATCGCACTGGCGTGGGGAATTGCCGTATTTATCGGAGTATTCATTTCTGCGGATGTTAGTGGTGCACACCTTAATCCGGCCGTCACAGTTGGCCTAGCTATTGCCAGTAAATTTTCATGGACATTGGTTCCCGGCTACATTGTTTCCCAAGTACTTGGTGCAATGATGGGAAGCCTTTTGGTTTGGCTTACTTATAAAAAACAATACGAGGCTACAGAAGATTCATCGGCAATTTTAGCCACCTTTTCAACCGCCCCGGCCATACGAAGTCCGTTTTGGAACATGGTAACGGAAATCATAGGAACTTTTGTGCTGGTCTTTGGGGTTTTCTTTATTGCAGGAGGGTCAATGGGAGAAGAAGCAATTTCCCTTGGCTCCCTAGATGCCCTACCCGTGGCGCTTTTAGTAATGGGAATCGGTTTCAGTCTAGGCGGTCCAACTGGTTATGCCATAAATCCTGCCAGGGATTTTGGCCCGAGATTGCTCCACGCGATTTTACCCCTTAAGCACAAGGGAAAAAGTGATTGGGGCTACGCTTGGGTGCCTATTGTTGGCCCCATATTAGGTGCACTTTTGGCAGCTTTAGTGTTTATTAGTATCGGTTAAAAAAACGGCAATATCTTTATATACGAGTAAATTCAAATATTTAAAAATCTATATATGAAATCTTTTCTTAGCTTAATATATGCCTTATGCACATCGACTTTAGTTCTAGCACAAAGTACCATTGCCCTACCCTATGAAAAAAACCCAAGCGTCACGTGGGAAGGTAGTGAAAAAGACTATTTCTCGGAAATATGGCAAAACCAGGTAGTTACCAATGTCTCCGTACCTACCATGGAAATTTTTAAACCGGAGAAACCTAACGGAACCAGTGTAATAGTTGCGCCTGGCGGAGGTCTGTACGCCTTGAGCATAAAAAGTGAGGGTACGGACGTAGCCAAGTGGCTAAACGAAAAAGGCATAACCGCTTTCGTATTAAAATATAGACTCGTGCCCACTGGGGAAGACGGCGTGGCGGAAATTACGGAGGAGGGCTCAACCAACCCACAAAGAATTGGCGAACGTGTAACACCGGTTTTACCGCTTTCCATCGCAGATGGGCTTTCAGCGGTAAGTTACGTTAGAAGTAACGCTGAAAATCTAGGGCTGCAGCCAGATAAAATTGGCTTTATGGGATTTTCCGCAGGTGGTGCCGTAACGATGGGCGTGACGTTCAATAGTACCGATGAAAATCGGCCCGATTTTATCGTACCGGTATATCCCTGGATGACGGTCATCCCGAGTTATGAAGTACCGGAGGACGCACCTCCAATGCTCGTAATCTGTGCCTCTGATGACCCTTTGGGCCTAGCAAAAGATAGTGCCAACCTTTATTTGGCTTGGTTAAATGAAGATCAGTCGGTCGGATTACATATGTATGCCAAGGGAGGACATGGTTTTGGGATGAAAAGGCAAGGACTTGCCTCGGACAACTGGATTTCCCAATTCTATAGCTGGGCCTTGACACAAGGGTTAACTTTTCCTGTTGGGGGCATGTAATTACCGACTATTTGATGAAAAAACCTTCTATAGACCATATGCTTCGATTTTATTTTTCTTGGGTAATTTTGCTTTTGTTCCTGACCCAATCCGAAATAAAGGCACAGACCGTTTCTGCCTTTGAAGAGGAGGTGGAATCCATCACAAAAAAATATGACACCGTTTGGGACAACCAAAGAGAGACTATTTTATTTACTGGAAGTTCCAGCGTTCGGTTTTGGAAAACCTTAGAAACATCCTTTCCGGACCGTCAAATTTTAAATACCGGTTTTGGAGGTTCCCAGGCCTCCGATTTATTGTATCACTTAGACGATTTAGTATTGAAATACAGACCTAGCAAGGTTTTTATTTATGAAGGGGATAACGATATTTTTGCACGAAAAAGGCCAAAAGAAATCGTTCGAACCACTTCGGATATCGTTCATCGGATAAGAAACAATAATCCCGATACTAAAATTGTATTGATTTCCGCGAAACCCAGCATAAGCAGATGGAAGCTGAGGCGACGCTACAGACGGTTAAATAGAAAGTATCGGAAATTGAGCCAAAAAGACCCACTCTTGCAATATGTGGACGTGTGGAATCCCATGCTCAATGGCCGTAAGCTTAAAATGGATATATTTATAGAGGACGGCTTACATATGAATCCCAAAGGATACATTTTATGGTATGAGGCCATGAAAGATTTAGTAAATGCTCCATGAGGTAGTTGGTAGTTGGTGAAATTATTTTTTACTAAACTCCTAAACATATGAACTCATAAACTCATAAACTCATAAACTTTTTGAACCTAAAATATAATTGATGAAAACCATTGTAACCCGAATGTTATTTTTTACTAGTGCAATATTAGCGTTTATCGCATGCCAAGAAGAAAAGAAACAACGTATCCCGATGCCGGAAACCAATCTGGCGAATGTGAGTTTAATACCGAAACCAGTAAGGACGATACCCACAAATTCGGCTTTTGCTTTAGACCAATTCACGGCGATTTATACTTCCAAAAGTGCCTCCGGTTTTGAGGAGGTTGGCAAATTCTTAGCTGATAAATTAAAATCAAAAATTAACTTGGACATTCCTGTTAACACAGAAACTCAAAATACCGTAGAACGTGTTATTTATATTAATCAGTCCGATAGTTTAGACCTTACTGACCCAGAAGCTTACCAACTCTATATTAATCAGGATTCAATCATTCTAAATGCCAATACCGCCGAAGGTGCCTTTAGAGGGATCCAAACATTACGGCAACTGGTGCCAGAGGTAAGTAATGACACGCTTGCAGAACAGAAAATATGGCCTGTACCATCGGGAAAAATTACTGACAACCCTGCTTTTTCCTATCGTGGATCCATGCTAGATGTCGCCCGACATTTTTTTAGTGTAGCAGATGTAAAAAAGTATATTGACTTATTATCCTACTATAAGATAAATGTATTTCACCTGCATTTGTCAGATGACCAAGGTTGGCGAATAGAAATCAAGTCTTGGCCAAAACTCACCGAAGTAGGTGGGAGTACCGAAGTAGGCGGAGAAGCTGGAGGTTTTTATACCCAGGAAGATTTTAAGGAAATAGTTCGTTATGCAGAGAAAAGGTATATGACCATTATCCCTGAAGTTGATATGCCCGGTCATACCAATGCTGCTTCAGTTTCTTATCCTTTTTTAAACGGCAATGGTAAAACTCCAAAACTTTATGAAGGAATGCGTGTGGGCTTCAGCACATTTGACACTCGTAAGGACACCGTATACGCGTTCATTGATGATGTGGTACGGGAAATTTCGAATATGACCCCTGGCCCTTACTTTCATATTGGAGGAGACGAAAGTCATGTGACCAAGAAAAAAGACTACATCTACTTTGTAAATAAAGTGGAGAAAATTGTACAGAAGCACGGTAAGCGTATGATCGGATGGGATGAAGTAGCCATAGCCGATGTAGATTCTACTTCCATTTCGCAATGGTGGGCAAGTGAGGAAAATGCTAAGAAAGCGGTAGAAAAAGGAATGCAGGTGATTATTTCTCCAGCCAAAAAAGCATATCTGGATATGCAATATGATACCCTTTCACCCTTGGGGCTACATTGGGCAGCATATATTCCGGTGGATACGGCATACGTTTGGTCCCCAGAAGAGTATGGAGGCATACCTATGGAGAATATCCTTGGGGTAGAAGCTCCCCTATGGTCAGAAACCATTAGTAATATTGATGAATTGGAATACCTCGCCTTTCCCAGAATGATCGGGTATTCCGAATTAAGTTGGAGTATCCCTGAAAACCGAGACTGGGAAGATTATAAAACTCGATTGGCAGACCAAGCGCCTTTTTTAGACCGTATGAATGTAAAATACTATCCTTCGCCCTTGATTGATTGGAAGAAAAGCAAATATAGCTACGAGACCATTGAAAAAGATTGATTTTATAATTTAAATGGCCGGAGAAACCAATTTCTCGAAATTAGTAAAGGGAATGATTCCCTATTTGAATAAAGGGGAATATGTTTTCTGCACGCTAAAAGATGTAAACAAAATAGACCGGAGCCTTACCCTTGGTGAGTTTAAGGAAGTGGAGGGAACTACCGTTATACTGGAACGGAACAAGGCCGATGAACTGAACTTGTCTTACAACTACATTTCTTCTTGGATAACACTAACGATACACTCTTCCTTAGAGGCCGTAGGTCTAACGGCAGCATTCTCCAGCGAACTGGCTAAGGAAGGGATTAGTTGCAACGTCATTGCAGGATATTATCACGACCATATTTTTATTGACGCAACTAAGGCCCAAAAAGCCATGCAGGTTTTAACCAATTTATCTAAAAACAATCGGGCTGTTTAATTATTCAAAAGCTTTTGGACATCAATTTCCAATCCCTGGAACTCCATCAGGCTTTTTGGTCTGCCAATTAAATTTATCCTGTTTTTTTTCCTCTGGCCATACTTCATCAAGCGTGTTGGCATCGTGTACCTTCCCATTTTTGATGACATGGGTCAAGGTATTCGTGTTCCGAAGGTCTTCTAGCGGATTTTTATCCAAAATGACAATATCTGCAAGTTTACCCGGTGCTAGACTTCCCAGATCGCCATCCAATCCCAAAGCTTGGGCACCGATAATGGTGGCCACTTTCAGTGCTTTCATGTTCTCCATTC
>CAJQMW010000282.1 GCA_905479535.1 uncultured Maribacter sp.
AAAAAGTTATTACTTTTGGCACTAAGAATGTCATCGTTCATGGCTACCCCTGGAGTAACCAGTTCCGTAACCCCTCTTTTTACGATAGTTTTGGTTTGTTTGGGATCCTCTAGCTGGTCGCAAATAGCAACCCGTTGCCCGGCCTTTACCAGTTTGGGGAGGTAAGTGTTCAAAGAGTGATGCGGGAACCCGGCCAGTTCTGTTCGGTCGCCGCCGTTGTTTCGGTGGGTAAGGATAATGCCAAGGATTTTCGAGGCTTTTACCGCATCTTTTCCAAAGGTCTCGTAAAAGTCGCCCACACGAAACAGCAATAGGGCATCAGGATATTTGGTCTTGATGGTATTGTATTGTTTCATTAAAGGGGTCACCTTTTTTATTTTTCCTTTATTCGCCACTACTTTTTATCTGCTTATTTTTATTTATGAAGTGATTTAAACTTTTTTCATCTGCTAAAAAATTGTCCTTTTTCAACCATTTTTTGTCTTTTCATTCTTCCGTAGCAATGCTATGCAACTCAAAAAAGGCTTCAAATGGCCATAAAATGCCTAATTTTCGCTAAAATGCAAAAAGATTAAATCACTTCAATAGTAACGAATATATGGCTTTACCAATGGCGTTGAAATTTTTGTTGATATTTAAGGGCGATAGTTGAAAAGTATTGAAATGAGAAAGCTAAAAAACGAGGAATTGGAAAGATTGGACGTATCGGAATTTAAAAACACCGAGAAAACTCCCCTGATTGTAGTTTTGGATAATATTCGAAGTTTGAATAATATCGGTTCTGTTTTTAGAACGGCCGATGCCTTTCTCATCAAAAAAATATACCTCTGTGGCATAACCGCTAAACCTCCACATAAGGATATCCATAAAACGGCTCTGGGAGCCACGGACAGTGTAGATTGGGAATATGCAGCGGAAACTACCGATTTGGTGAACCAGTTGAAATCCGAAGGAAATATCGTATTGGCCATTGAACAAGCGGAGGATGCCACTATGCTGAATAATTTTAAGCCAAAAAGAGGGAAAACGTACGCGGTGATTTTTGGTAATGAAGTAAAAGGGGTGAACCAAAACGTAGTTTCCCAATGTCATGAGGTTTTGGAAATCCCACAATTCGGCACTAAACATTCCCTAAATATTGCAGTCAGCGCGGGAATTGTGGTGTGGGATCTATGGTCAAAAATAAACCAATAAAAAAGCCCAACCGAAGTTGGGCTTTTAGTATAGTTTGAGTTAGTTAGTTCCTAATTGGAGGCACAATAACGTAAATACATTTGGTCTATGCAAGAAAATTGCCAAAATTGTGTTAATCCGATTGTCTCAAAGCGAAGTCACTAATTGTATCCAAAACCTGTTTATAATCAGGTTCATTGCTAATGAAATCTAATTCTGAAACATCAATTACCAGTTGATTTTCTTTAGGATAGGTCTTTAAAAAATCCAAATATCCACGATTTATTTTTTCCAAATATTGACTATCGATACTCTGCTCATACTCCCTTCCCCTTTTCTTAATTTGCTCCAACAGCCTATCGGTAGTTTGGTACAGATAAACGTAAATCCGTGGTTTTTTAATTTCCTTGTACATAAAATTGAAAATCTTCCGATAGAGCTCAAATTCCTGTTTCTGTAAGGTTACCTTGGCAAAGATGAGCGATTTGAAGATATCATAATCGCTGATCATGAAACTTTTAAAAAGGTCGAACTGGCTCGTATCGTCCGAAAACTGTTGGTACCTGTCCGCTAAGAAGGACATTTCCAAGGGAAAGGCATACCGAGCCTTATCCTCGTAAAAATTGGGCAGAAACGGATTCTCCGCAAAACGTTCCAATATCAATTTAGCATTAAAATCATTGGACATTTTTGTGGCTAAACTGGTTTTTCCGGCACCAATGTTGCCCTCAATGGCCATAAACTGAATGTTTGAAAATAAAGCTTGTCGGTTGGGGAAAAGCTTCATATCCAACTTTTGTAGAATACTTTTGTCCCTACATTGCTGTAAGAGGTTGCGGGTGTCTTTTTTTAGTTCGGGATGGTAAAACTGCGGGGCAATATCCGCCAGCGGCCGTAAAACAAATCTCCGTTCCTGCATTTTGGGATGGGGAACGGTTAAATTTTCAGATTGAAGAACAGTGTCATTATAATAAATAACATCGATATCTATATTTCTACTCTGATATCCCTCTTTAAAGATCCGTTCACGCCCAAGTTTTTTTTCTATTCCCAATATCTTTTTTAAAAGGGCTTCTGGGGCCAGGTCCGTTGCCAGTTGTAAACAGGCATTTAAGAAATCATCCGATTCAAATCCCCATGCAGGAGCATTATAGACCGATGATATTTTAACCACCTCGCCCAATTTTTCTTCAATGAGAAAAATAGCCTTTTGAAGGTTTAATTTTCGTTCTCCCAGGTTGCTTCCAACAGAAAGATATACGGTTGCTTTTTCGGTCATCATCTGATAGCAAAATAAGTAAAACTAATCCACTTTGGTTATCTTTGGCGCATATTAAAAATTGCTATTACATGAACTTTTTGAGGAATTTATTGGCTTCCATTATTGGTTGTATTATGGCCTTCGGTATCATATTTGTCATGGCCCTAATATTTGTTAGCCTTATAGGGAGCGATGAAGACTCCGTTGTCGTAAAGAGTAATTCCATACTGGAACTACGGTTGCAAAGACCAATTTCGGATTATACAGGGAGCAGTGATTTAGACCCTTTTTCCAGTATTTTTAATGCATCACAGGGGTTGGATGAAATATTGCACGCTATTACCGTAGCAAAGGATGATGATAGGGTCAAAGGCATAAGCATCAACAATAATTTTATTATCGCCGGACTCGCACAAACGCAGACCTTGAGAAAAGCACTGTCGGACTTTAAGGAAAATGGTAAATTCATTTATGCCTATGGGGACTTCTACACCCAAAAAGACTATTATCTAAGTAGTATAGCAGATTCTGTTTTTTTGAATCCTGTTGGGGTACTGGACTTCAAAGGCCTTTCTTCGGAAGTGTTATTTTATAGGGATTTGCAGCAGAAGACCGGCGTAAAGATGGAAGTAATTAGACACGGCAAGTATAAGAGCGCGGTAGAGCCTTTTTTGGAAAACGAAATGAGTGAGGCCAATAGGGCTCAAATATCGGAGCTGATACAATCCCTATGGAATTCCATGGTTTCGGAAATCGCCGAAGGCCGGCATATCTCCGAGGAAAATTTAAATACAATCGCTGATACCTTAGGAGGAAGGTCGCCCAAATATGCCAAGACTTCCGGATTGATTGATGACATAGTTTTTTATGACCAATACGAAGATATTCTCCGTAGTGCATTGTTCGATAATGAGGAAGAGGAGTCTAAAATCAATTACATCACCATTGACGATTATACCAAGTATTCCAATAAAAAAATAGTACAATCCGGAAGTGATAAAATTGCCGTAGTTTTTGCCCAAGGAGAAATTTTCTATGGGGAAGGCGGCCCGGATGTTATCGGTCAGGGTATTATAAATGAGGCATTAATCAAAGCTAGGGAAGACAAAAATGTTAGGGCGATAGTTTTACGGGTCAACTCACCGGGAGGCAGTGCCTTGACCTCGGATATTATCTGGAGAGAAGTGGAGCTGACCAAGAAAGTGAAACCAGTTGTGGTATCCATGGGGAATATAGCGGCATCAGGAGGCTACTATATCGCCGCAGGTGCGGACAAAATTTTTGCGGAACCTACGACAATAACAGGGTCTATTGGCGTTTTTGGAACTATCCCCAACATTAATGAATTGGCCAAAAATATTGGTATAAATGCTGAACAGGTTGGTACGAATAGGAATTCGGTCGATTATTCCCTTTTCGAACCCATGACAGCTGATTTTAGGAACCGGGTACAGGAAAGTATTGAAGACACGTATGAAACCTTTTTGGAGCGAGTGTCCTCCGGAAGAAATATTTCAATGGCGCGAGCGGACAGTTTGGCGCAAGGTCGAGTTTGGAGTGGGGTAGATGCGAAACGTTTGGGCCTTGTAGATGAATTGGGAACGCTAGAGGATGCAATTTCTGCCGCCGCTGAAATGGCAGAACTGGGTGAGTATGGAATCAAAAAATACCCTAAATACA
>CAJQMW010000283.1 GCA_905479535.1 uncultured Maribacter sp.
GGAGGGAACCATCGCCGATGCCATTTTAGACAGGATAGTAAACTCATCGCATAGGATAGACCTAAAAGGGGAAAGCTTAAGAAAAGGAATTTTGAAGAACCAATAAAAACAAATTTTAACTATAATTGCAGTATCTCTCAAAGTGGCACCATTTGACCGAAACGGGTGGCACCATCACTCCGAAATAGCCACGATTCCATTCTTTGCCTCTAAGTAATTTTAAAAAAAACGTAAAGTTAAGGATGGAAGGAATATCGGAGTTAGGATTGAAAAATGGGCGGAGTTACAGATTTGTTGACCAATACGAAACCATAGAAGCAAAGATATCATATGCAAAAACTCTTGATGGTGTTCATGCCTTTAAAATCTGGATAAATGATAAGCCCGTCTTTATTTCTAAAACTTTCAAGCCGACCACTCAAAAATTGAATGAATTGATTGATAAGTATAAATTGAAAGAACTAAAGTTCAATTAAAGGATGAACTCTGACGATCAGGAGGTTACAATAAACATGTAACTTCAAGATAAAATTGTAACCATTGGTTTGCAGTTAGTTGCTTCAAATATTGGCGGCAAAAAATGTTTTTAAATTGAAAGCTCAAACTCCGGTTACAAAAATTTTGTAACTTTTAAATTAGAGAAACTAAGTTCAAAAAAGCGATAGAAGGAACCTATTGAGATTGGAGTATACATTGTACCAAATAAAATGACCTGAATAGAATTATTTAACCCTTATGAGACCATTATCGATAAATCGAGATTTTTACTTTTTTGGCGCTTTGCTATTTGCGCTTTGCGCTGCAATGGGATTGGTACTTGGCGTAGTTCATTTCAAAATAGGGGAAAGGGTTTTTTATCTGCCAACTTTTTCAGTCTGGTTCGTTGTAATGGTTATAGTTAATATATTAGCGTTATTTGTATTGCTTAAATACTACCAACATAAAAGGTACTCTATCACATTTAAGTTAGGACTTGTTTATGTAATATTATTGGTTTGTCATTTTATAGTTATCTATACTATGATGTCGGCAAGGTTATTAGAAGGATTATTCAGATATACATACCCACTGATCTTAATTTCTGTACTTCTATATTCGATAAGCCTTATAATTTCAAATGCGGGTAGAAGACCCTGGCTAAAAACAGCCGGTCTCTTTATTTTTGTCCTTGGGTCAATTCAATTACTATCATACATTTGGAAAATAAATACTGAAAATGTACAGGTCATAATAGCTTTGCAGAAAGTTCGTTCATGGAATTTATTAGCTGAGAGCCTACTTCCCATTCCTTTCTTTATGAATTTCTTGAGTGAGAAGAGAAAAATGGGAATAAAAAATGGGAATCTAATACTGTCAAATGTCCTTAAAGGCTTCTTGTTTATTGCCGGAATAGCCGTTACAACTACATCTTTTGTACTAATAAAGAATAGTTTCAGGTTATCTGACAACCTAAATAATAGACTTGAAAGAGCAAAGGTGTTGGCTCAACCATTTGAGGCTAGAAACCACGTAGGTAGTCAAGGTATAAAAATATCATATCGATTGCTCAAACCTTTGGATTATGACCCTAATAAAGCATATCCTTTGGTTATTGGCCTTCATCATGGAGGGGGGGCACGGAACGGATAATGCCTTGCAGATAGAATCATCTCCTTATGCTCAAATGCTATCCAAAAATGAAAATAGAAGAAATTATCCTGCCTTTATTTTTGTGCCACAATGTCCACCTGGATTCACATGGGGAGGGATTCCAAATCAACCGGACGTGGCCACACTAGTTTTTGAGGCTGTAGATGCATTGGAAAAAGAATTCAGGATTGATGAAAAAAGGCGTTATGTTATGGGACTTTCCATGGGCGGTTATGGTTCATGGCATTTCATTACGGTCCGTCCAAAAATGTTTGCTGCTGCAATTCCTATTTGTGGAGGTGGTAATCCTGATCTAGCACAAAGCATAGTCGACGTTCCAATTTGGGCCTTCCATGGCGAAAAAGATAGAAGTGTTCCTGTGAGTTTGTCACGTGATATGATCAAGGCGATCAGAGATGCCGGCGGAAATCCTCAGTACACTGAGTTTTCAAGTGCAGGCCATGACATTTGGAATCAGGTTAATAGTACCGAAGGTTTACTGGATTGGGTTTTTGAGCAAAGACTTGAATAAGTAAACATATATCAAATTACAAAGTTCAAAAAAGGATGACTATTAAAAGAGTAATCGGTAACCGTATTTTAGGAATTGAGATTTAAAAAGAATACAGGGCAGAATTGATTATTGCGGTATGGGAAAGAAAAATAAAAGCAAAGAACTTCGCGAGAAGGGCATCGAACTGAAAAACAATTCTATAACTGTATTTCTTCCAAGCGTTATAAACAATACCATTCTTATCGAGTCATCTTTGGTAGTGCTTCTTGCTACATTGATAGAGCCAGACGCTGACAACATTTTTCTTTATCGCTCATTACTTTGTACTCTTGTAATATCTATCGCCCTCGGAGTGATTTGTACTTCGATAATAACAATTGATTTCTATAATCTTGGAAACAAAGTTTTAGCGAAGGCAAAAAATAAACAACAAGAGGACAACCAAGCATCTGACACCTATATAAGAACTGGTGAAGTGCCTAAAATTTTAACCATATTAACTTTTTCGCTTTGCTTATTACTTTTTCTAGTATCTCTCGTATTGATTGTGCGCTATGCTTGGTAGAAACCTCTTGGCACATAATTATAGAAATATAAAAACGGTGGGCAACTTAATAGCATATGAAGAGTCTCAGTCCTTTTGTCTAAAGTCTAAATAAACGATTCCTTTTTCAACCGAGTTAATCCAAGTAATTCATTAGGTAATGATGCGAATAATAACTATATATGCACCATATCTATAATTTTATGCAAACTACTAGAAAGTCAATAA
>CAJQMW010000284.1 GCA_905479535.1 uncultured Maribacter sp.
GCTGTAAACCTTGCGTTTGAAGAACAGGGCTTTACCTATGCCATTGACGAAATACAATTTGAATACGATCTTGAAAGTTTCTTTGACTTTTATAAGGTCATCAATGCAAAGGCTCTTTCCGAACGTATAGGGATGAACCAAAGTTTGTTGGCACAATATATCAAAGGCATCAAAAAACCCTCTGCAACCCAGACCAAGCGTATTTTGCGAGGTGTCCAACAAATCGGCAGGGAACTTTCCGAAGTCAGTTTTTTGCTTTAGTAGGTTTTACTTTTTTTACTATAGGCATACTTTCAAAATAGCATTGTTCATCTTGGAAATTGGATTATCGAATCTTTTTATTGCAGAATAATGTCGCCATCAATATTCAATTTTTGATGTAAAGCCTTGGCCACATTCAAGGTGATTTCCCTTTTTCCATTTAAATAATCGCTGATTCTTAATGCGCTTGTATTGAGAAGTACAGCTAAATCTTTTCTTTTAAGACCCATTTCAAACATGCGCAACTCGATCATTTCCTGTAATGTAGGCAAACCGATGGGGAAATGAATTTTTTCATATTGTTCAATGATGTCGCTAATCTTTATGAACTCTTTTGCCAAGGGGTCTTTCAATGGTGTATGGTAATCGATAATATCTAATAATTCTTCTAAGCCGAGGTTTGCTTTAACGTATTGTTTGTGAGTTATTACATTAAATTTAGAAATCATCTGGCTATAATATGCATTTTGTTCAAGTAGTCTTTAGTAAAGTTTTTCTTCTAAGGAATCCCTCCATTGAATAAACCCCTTTCTGTCATCAGAATAATCATGAATAATTCGGCTAAAGTTTACGGGTCGCGATTCCAAATAAACCTGCCTGCCCTGATTTCTAATCGTATTCAATGCCGAATCGACAGAAGCTATATTTTCCTTTAAGGTCGAGCTATTTTTGTCGAAATGCCAAATGTAGGTCGCTTCCTCGGTATCCAAGGTTTCCAAAACCATATGGAATTGGTGATTTCCCGTCAGCAAGAAAACAAAGGAAAAGGGATAAAGCACAAATCGAAGCTTTAAAATTGAGCGGGCATGATTGTCGGCCAAATAACGTAATTGCCTAAAATGTTTCACGTTTTTCTTTGAAAGGATGTCTTCCAATAATTCATGTTCAGACGGATACAGCGTTTGAATTCTTTCTTCATCTTGTGCAATATCGGATTCCTCTTCAGAATTTGATTTTTTGGCAAAAAAACGCTGTTCTACAAACCTAAATCTTACACTTTCCAAGACTTCTCTATTTATCCTTTCCAAGTCTCTGGAAATTGCCAATTGTGCAACCAAAACATTGTTTTCAAATTCAGCGGAAATTGTTATTTCTACGGTTTTAGAATCCATTACTTTAGCAAAATACGGCTTGAGCACCTCAAACTCCGGGCGTATATAAACATTCTCAATTTCGAATTCCAATTCTTTTTGTAGCTTGGAACTTTTGTGGGTAAATGCAATTGTACCGAAACGGAAATCGAGCTGCTCGATAGGTACTTTTATGTTTTCGCTTATTGGAATATTTCTCTGTTCGATTGGAATTTCTGGAGGGGCATCATCAAACAGGGTAGCCTGTCTATCCAGATTTCGGTAGTAGGTATTTCTTTTGAGAAAAAGCCGGTTGAGGTATTCAATCCTATAATCCCTGTAATCGTAAATCAACGGGGCTATTTCGGAACGCTGTACCCTTCCTATATATTGGATCAGTTTTCCCTTGAAAGAAAAGGGATAGATCAAAAACAGGCAAGTCGCGTTTTGCAGATCGGTGCCTTCTCCAAAGAATTGTCCAGTAGTAATCAGGATCTGATAGTTTCCTTCGTTGAGGACTTTCCATTTTAAACGCCTATCTCTTTCCGAATCATCCCCGCTTAATGCGATAACTTCGAATTTTTGCTTTAAAAACTGATATAAGGTTGCAATATGCTCTTTTCGTTCCGTGATTACGACCACACGTTTACCAGTATTCACTTCTGAAGCAATATCGTCGACTATTTTTTTGTTTCGGGTCGAATCATGTACCAGAACTTTTGACAAGGTTTCGAACGTATCGGTTTTTGGATCAAAGGGAACATCCAAATCTGTATTCCTTACGATAATCCGTGCTTTCTTGAAGGTTTTTATATCCTGTGGTTTAATGTCTACTATAAGTTCGCCCAAATAGGTAAAAATAAGTTTACCGTCACTATTTTTTCTGAAAGGGGTCGCCGTTAGACCGTACTGGTAATAGGGGCGAAGTTTTGAAATAGTGGAAGCGTAGGATAGGGCGGGAATATGATGACACTCGTCAATGATAACGGTTTTAAATTTTACACATAGTTCAGGAATGTCCAATTTTTTATCCAAACTTTGGATCATGGCTTTGGTAACTTGCTTTCCTATTTTTGCTTTGCCCTGCCCGATTTTCCCAATCTGGTTTTTAGGTATTTTTAGAAAAGCTTCGATACGCTCCATCCATTGGTTCATAAGCTGTTTTCTATGAACAACTATCAATGCGGGTTGGCATTTGTCAGCAATTATTTTTAGTCCCATTATTGTTTTGCCAGATCCGGGAGGTGCCGTAATTACTCCAAAATCTTTTTTAGAAATTGCAGATAGTACGGTTTTCTGGTGTTCCAGTAATTTAGTTCCAAAAG
>CAJQMW010000285.1 GCA_905479535.1 uncultured Maribacter sp.
TACTGTCGTATATGAAAAAACTTTTGGTCATACGGATGCATCTAAAACAAGGAAACTGGACGGGGAAACTATTTTTAATATCGGTTCCATAGCCAAAGAATTCAATGGTGTAGCGATAATGCTGCTTCAAGAAAAAGGGTTACTTCATATAGACGACCCAGTCTCAAAATTTGATTTAGGCTTACCAGAATGGTCTAAAAAAATAAAGATAAAACATTTGTTAAATTATGCAAGTGGTTTGCCTAGGATGCCAAATTTTGGTAGTGACATCACTAGCGATGAAATTGCTTTTAACAAAATCAGAGCTATAGATAGTCTTCTTTTTGAACCCGGGACAAGCTTTAATTATAATAATTACAGCATATTCCTACAAAGGCGGATTGTAGAGAAAGTGACGAACCAAACATTTGAAGCGTTTGTCACCCAAAATATCATTGAACCTTTGAATTTGACTGCTGCCGTTTTTGACCCCACCGAAGCTTACAAAAACAGAGCATTTTGTTACAATATAAACAACGAACCCTATCCAAATTTTGTATTTATAAGTGGTTGGTTATGGATGAACGCTAACGATTTATACAATTATGTTCAGGCCATGAACAATAACCTATTGATTTCCCAAGAGTTATTCGATGAACTATTACGTAATCCTTACGCACCTAAGTTTGCCTCCTCACTTGGGGAATACTTTGTAGACAATCAGCTGCAGCGGCATGATGGTTCCTCTTATGGGTTCCGTTCCATTATGCTTAACGATTTTAAAAATGATATAATTATTGTTATGTTATTGAACAATACAGGTCCTGGAATAAAACTAGGTCACATGACGCATGATATCGTTTTGGGGAAAGAGTTTTCAATCATAAAAAATTCCATTTACTATAAATTAAGAAATGTATTTGTTGAAGACGTGTCCGCGGGTATAGAAGCTTATAAGAACTTAAAGAAAGAAACTTTAGAGCAATATGCTTTTGACGAGCCAGGAGAGTTGAACATGTTAGGTTATGAAGTGCTTAAAGAAGGCAATATAGAGGATGCTATACGAACGATACAATTTGCGACTACGGAATTTCCAGAATACGCCAATCTCTACGACAGCTTGGGTGAAATGTATTTAAATAATAAACAATACAATTTGGCATTGGAAAATTATAAAAAAGCGATTGCTTTGGGTGGCACCAATGGCAATGCAAAAAAAATGGTCCAAAAAATCAGCGACTAAAAAACTAAAAATCACCTGTTATGAAAATTAAAATTATGCTATCCTTATTGTGTTTTAGCAATATGGTAGCAGCTCAGAAAATTACAGAACAAATAGATTCTATTGTCAAGGCATACCATAACATAAATCCCGACATTGGAATAAGCGTGGGGTTTATTCATCAAAATCAAGAGTACTACACAGCTTATGGAAATCTGAGCCGTGAAAATGATATAGCTATTAATAAAAATTCCGTTTTTGAATTGGGTTCCATCACTAAAATAATTACGGCAAATTTAATCGCACAAGCCGCTATGTAGGGTAAATTAAAATTGAACGATTTTATAGATGTCTATCTCCCAGAGGAATTTGTGTTAGGACCAAAGCTCAGAAAGACCATTAAAATATCGGATTTGGCATCGCACCAGTCCGGATTGCCCGATATTGATTTTGGACAACTGATCGCCGATAATCCACAACAGCCCACAAGCGTTTTAACCATGGAAACGCTGACAACTTTAGTGAACAACGCAAACGTATTGGAAGATTATGGAACATATCGCTATTCTACACTGGGATATACTTTGTTAGGGCAAATTCTGGAACAGACGTACAGTAAAACCTATGATGAAGTGCTACGCAAAAGAATACTTACACCATTACAGTTATCGGATACGTTCACCAAAGAGTTTAATATATCCCATAGGACAGCTGCGTACAATCCAGAGGGTGGTGAACAAGAATTTTTTATATGGAATATTGTGGCTTCGGCCGGACTCATAAAATCAAATGTTTCGGATATGGTCTTATATCTAAAAGCTATTTTGAATGAAGGTAATTCCATCTACGATGCTTCCGTTTTAAGCGAACAAGTGGTTTACTCCAAAGACGGTAGGCAATTAGGTTTGGGATTAGGAATTACAAAGGACGAAGGAAATGTGCTGTACCTAAAATCTGGTGATACCATGGGACAATCATCGGTCTTATGCTATGACCGCAGTAAAAATTGGGGTATAATCATACTGTTCAATCAAAGAAACTCTGGATTGCGACAGCAGCTGTTAAATGATATTTATGAAACCGTTTTAAAAATCAAGCTATAAAAACTTTTGGATCTATTAATTGCTCTTATTTTCATTCACGATTAACTCTTGGTTGGAATCTGCGTTTATATTTTCAAAGGCATCGTAATACTTCGGGAAGGGGCTCCTTATAATCTTCACGCAGCTTGCCTAATTTATCATTTGCAAGCATGGCAACTATGGCAGGGACATCCCGCTTTTGACATTTTCGCATCGTATACATTTTGAAATTTGAGGATTGCTTGTTTAAATGCTTATACAAGAAAGTTGGACTCAACGGTTAAGTTACGAAAGTTAAGATATTCATAACGATTTTATTTTGGTCAATCCTAATATGAATTGCGTCAATAGAAAACAGAGGCACCTGTCATTTTTGATGAAAGAAAACTAAAAAAATACGCTATGAAAATTAGATTACAGTTACAAAAAGTATTCCTTGGACTTACGGCATTGAGCTTCTTTGCATGTGGTCCTATGGTCAGTACTACCAAGATCACTTCAAAAGATTTATCCAACTACGAAACTTTTGCTTATCTCCCCAACGGAAATTTTGACGAAATTGAGGGTTATAATGACAACACGGTAGGTGCGGCAGTAATTTCCAGGGTAAATGAAAACATGAAGGATTTGGGCTACGAACTGGACCGAGATGAACCGGATTTGCTTGTGCTAATAGGTACTCAAACCGATAAAGAGCAGACGAGGGTTAAAGAACCTGTCTATGCCACCTACCCAACGTATTATACTACCAATTATAGGGTTGGTAATTTGTACGAACCCTATTACTATTATGGATATGCCGATTATAACCAGCTTGTTGGCTACGATGTTGACTATGACACCTACAAGGAGGGAACACTCATGTTGAGTGTTGTAGACCGTGAAACGAAGAATGTTCTATGGAAAGCGAGTGCCAATAACTTCATTGCCAAGGGTCAAAGTAACTCAAGGGCAATCGCAAAATATGTTGACGATATCTTTGCTAAATATCCTACTCAAAAATAAAGTATGGAGAATAGATCACCATTGCCTTAGCTCCACCAGATGGTCCGAATAAGTTGATGGTTTGAAAAAGTCTTTTACATTTTAATGTAGGATAAAAGTTAATTCGCACAATCTTTTTTACGTCAATATTCCCTTTTATTAAACAAAAATAAAATTGATGAACTGATTAATTTAAAGGAACGAGAATATTAACATTTAAAATACATTATTATGAAAAAAAGAGTAACAAAAACATTAGCATTTACCATTTGCCTTTTATTTTTAGGCTTAACTGTAACTGCTCAATCCAGCAACGAAGACATTCTTGCTAGTGTAGAAAATCCTGAAAATTATGAGACTATTGAATTGGCTCAGATGGATAAGAACCTATCTACTTTTATGAACATGGTAGCTTTGTCCGATTTTGGCGTGTCGTGGAAGTTGACAGATGTGGAACACACTGTCTTAATTCCCACAAACGATGCGTTCAATGAGATGACCATTGATGAGTATCTATACCTCACTAATCCAAAGAATAAAGTTGACTTGGTGCGGTTTGTAAAGTATCACTTTATTCCCAGCAAAGTGATGAGTTACGATTTAAAAAACTCCCAGGTTATTACGACCGAGAGTCCCAACGAGGAAATCACCGTATCAGTAAATAGTCCCTTTTAACTCCTATTATATTGGAGGCTCAAAAATTATTAAGGTAGATATTATTGCATCTGATGGAGTTATACATGTAGTGAACGGGCTAGTAGCACCTAACGAAGAGTTCCTATCAATGAAATAATAATAGAAGTTTTTACACTACTAAACCTTAGTTGAGTTCAAAAGTAAAATCGCTTGTAATATGGAATTACAGGCGATTTCTTTTTACCCATTCCCTTGCGTTCGTAAAAGCGGCTAACCACGGAGAAATTTTGTCTTTTCTATCCGTGGGATAGTAGGCCCAGTTCCAAGGAAAAATGGAACGCTCCATATGTGGCATGGTTACTAAATGCCTGCCCGTTTTATCACAAAGCATGGCCGTATTAAAATCGCTGCCATTGGGGTTTGCGGGATAAGCGTCATAACCATACTTAGCAACGATATCATAATTTTCTTCGGATAGCGGCAAACTGAATTTTCCCTCTCCATGCGATATCCAGACGCCCAACGTAGTGCCCTCTAATGATGATAACATTACGGAGTTGCTTTTCTGGATTTTCACGGATGTGAAATTACTTTCGTGTTTTCTAGAATCGTTATAGGTCATCTTGCCATGGGTCTCATGCTCAGGATTAATGAGGTCCAGCTCCATGAATAACTGACAGCCATTGCAGATTCCCACGGAGAGCGTATCCGGCCTGGCAAAGAAGTCCTTAATTACCTTGTTCGCCCGTTCATTGTATTTTATAGCTCCGGCCCAGCCCTTGGCGCTACCTAGAACATCGGAATTAGAGAAACCGCCCACGGCACCCAAGAATTGAATGTCTTCTAAGGTTTCGCGCCCAGAGATTAAATCGGTCATGTGCACATCCTTAACATCAAAACCTGCTAAGAACATAGCATTTGCCATTTCACGTTC
>CAJQMW010000286.1 GCA_905479535.1 uncultured Maribacter sp.
AGTTTTGTAGATACTACGGCATTGAAAGCCCATGTGCTAATATCTGCTTCAAGTCGTTGGTTTTCACCTTCAATTAAATCGGCGTCCGTTAAATCATAATCCCCGGTAACCTTTGTATAGCCGATAACTGCTGAAATGGCAACGGGTAAAATTTTATCCGCCGGAAGAAGTTTGGTAATATCGTTCTGTAAACCAACGCCTATTAGACCCACGGCGGCACCTTCATATTCTATTTTAGGTAAAAACCGTGCCTTTATTTCCAAACCCTTTACCAGCCCTACACTTCCCTGAAGATATCCTGAAGGGATGAAATCAAGCCCTTCACCCGAAAGACCTGATGGTAGCTCAAACTCCTCCCGAACAGTGATACCGGCGACTTGGCCTTCTACAAAAACATCAATACCACTTAAATCTCCCAAGGCAGAAGAAACTGCTCTTGCCGTTCCTGGATTATCCACAAAATCTAAATTTTGATAATCATTCGGGTCCAAAACAAAGACTTTCTTGTCCTCTTTGTTCTTAAAACCTGTAATATTTCCAACTATAGAAATTTCGAATCCCCCTAAAGGCTTTGCATCCGCAGAATTGTACCATCCCGTAGAAACGTTATAAATGGCACTTTCTGACAGTGGCGCCATATAATCATTAGTAAATTGTTCCGCATCTTCAACTCCGGCCGCAAAGACATCATTGAAATCTGCTTGAGCCATTGCCAAACTTGCACTGGCTAAACAACATATTGTAAGTACATTCTTCATCTTGTAAAATTTTTCCTAAAACTAAAAAAACCTGCGGTAATCCCGCAGGTTTTTGTTGTGTAAGTAGCTATTTCTATGTGTCAATGTTCGCATAAACGGCATTTTTCTCGATGAACTCCCTACGCGGAGGAACCTCATCGCCCATTAACATGGAAAAAACACGATCTGTTTCCGTAGCATTTTCAATCGTAATTTGACGTAATGTGCGGAAGTCCGGATTCATTGTGGTATCCCACAACTGCTCGGCGTTCATCTCCCCAAGTCCTTTATATCTTTGGATACTAACGCCTCCACTATAACTATCGGCAATGGCATCTCGTTCCTTATCAGACCAAGCATACTGCTTTTTCTGTCCTTTTTTGACCATATATAACGGTGGTGTAGCAATATACACGTGACCTTCTTCTATCAATTCGCGCATGTATCGGAAGAAAAAAGTCAATATTAAGGTTTCAATATGGCTACCGTCAACATCGGCATCACACATAATCACAACTTTATGGTACCGTAATTTCTCCAGATTCAATGCCTTACTATCTTCCTCGGTTCCTATGGTTACCCCAAGCGCGGTATAAATATTCTTAATCTCCTCATTTTCGAACACTCGATGTGGCATAGCTTTCTCCACATTTAAAATCTTACCTCGTAAGGGCAAAATCGCTTGAAAGTTTCTATCCCTGCCTTGTTTGGCCGTACCGCCCGCCGAATCTCCCTCAACAAGAAAAACCTCGCATAGCGCAGGATCTTGCTCTGAACAATCCGATAGTTTCCCTGGCAGGCCACCGATACTCATCACGGTTTTCCGTTGGACCATTTCACGGGCCTTGGTAGCGGCATGTCTTGCCTGGGCCGCAAGAATAACTTTCTGAACAATTACTTTGGCATCATCTGGGTGCTCTTCCAAATAATTGGTCAACATCTCCGATACTGCCTGACTTACTGCAGAGGACACTTCCCTGTTACCTAACTTGGTCTTTGTTTGACCTTCAAATTGAGGTTCTTGAACCTTAACCGAAACAATCGCCGTTAATCCCTCGCGAAAATCATCGCCTTGGATTTCAAACTTTAATTTATCCAACATTCCAGAGGCATCCGCATACTTTTTAAGCGTAGTGGTAAGACCTCTTCTAAAACCGGATAAATGTGTTCCACCTTCATGAGTGTTAATGTTATTCACATAAGAATGCAGGTTCTCGGTGTAACTGGTATTATAGATCATGGCAACTTCCACGGGAATATCGTTCTTTTCACCTTCCATGGAAATGACGTTCTGAATCAACGATTCTCGGTTACCGTCCAAAAATTTGACGAATTCCTTTAACCCTTCATCAGAGTAAAAAGTATCCGAAACATATTCACCGTTATCGTCCTTCTGCCTTTTATCCGTTATAGAAATCGTTACTCCTTTGTTCAAAAAGGAAAGTTCCCGCATTCTATTGGCCAAAGTCTCATAGCTGTATTCTATGGTTTGGGTAAATATCTGATCGTCCGGATGGAAGGTGACCATTGTTCCCCTTTCCGTGGTTTCACCGATACTCTTGACAGGGTACATGGATTTTCCCCTCTCGTATTCTTGCTCCCAAATTTTACCATCCCTATAAACGGTAGCTTTGAGTTTATCGGAAAGTGCGTTCACTACCGAAACACCAACGCCGTGGAGTCCCCCGGATACTTTATAGGAATCTTTATCAAACTTTCCACCTGCCCCAATTTTGGTCATGACCACTTCCAGAGCAGAGATACCTTCTTTCTTGTGGAGATCCACGGGAATACCCCTACCGTTATCCTTAGTCGTTATGGAGTTGTCCTCATTGATAATGACGCTTATCGCATCACAATGGCCTCCCATAGCCTCATCGATGGAGTTGTCCACTACCTCATACACCAAATGGTGCAATCCACGTACACCAACATCACCAATATACATGGATGGTCGCATGCGCACGTGTTCCATTCCCTCAAGGGCTTGAATACTATCGGCGGAATACGCCCTTTTGTTCTCTCCGGTAAGGTGCTCACCCGGTACTCTATCCGCTTCCTTTTTTTTCTTTGATTCTTCCTCGTTATTTGCTTCTTCGCTCATACAATTAAGGTTGTTTTTACTTCAAAATTTGCAATCTTACAAATATACGGAATACCCCATGAAATATGAGCTTATACCACTTCTCAGACCATTAAGTTATCAACAACGATTGTGGAAAATTGTAATTGAATTTCAGTAATACCATTCTTAAAATAAATAGCTTTTTTACGTGCTGATTTAAAATCTCTTTTCTATGAGAACAATACTAAGTTGAAATGGTTGGCCACACCTACAAAAACCTCTCCCAATAGCAAGATGTACTGTAATGCATGAATTACTGATCCGATTAATCAAAATGCTTAAATTTTAAGATTTACTTTAGTTTCAATTATTAAATTAGGGAGAAACTCTAAAACTTAGTAATTATGAACGAAG
>CAJQMW010000287.1 GCA_905479535.1 uncultured Maribacter sp.
TCCCTAACTCCCTAACTCCCTAACTCCCTAACTCCCTAACTCCCTAACTCCCAACTCCTAACCCTTAACCCATTCCTTCGGTGTAGCTAAAACTTCCAGTAGTCGCGCTTCTTCACTCCCTTTTTCCGGTTGATGGTCATAGCGCCACTGCACATGTGGCGGCAGGCTCATTAAAATACTTTCAATGCGTCCGTTCGTTCGCAATCCGAATAAAGTTCCTTTGTCGTGAACCAGATTGAATTCTACATATCTCCCGCGCCTAATTTCTTGCCAATCCCTTTGTTCTTTGGTATAATCAAGGTCTTTACTTTTTGTAACAATCGGTATATAGCTTTCAAGGAAGCTATTTCCCACTTCGGTTACGAAGTCGTACCAATTTTCCATGGTCATATCATCGGTAGCCTTACAA
The DNA here is from genome assembly GCA_905479535.1 of uncultured Maribacter sp. GTDB lineage: Bacteria > Bacteroidota > Bacteroidia > Flavobacteriales > Flavobacteriaceae > Maribacter. The sequence continues at coordinate 410 of CAJQMW010000287.1, forward strand.
TAATCGAAAAAGAGTCCACCAATACCCCTAGCTTCATTACGGTGGGCGTTCCAGAAATATTCATCGCATCGCTTCTTATAGGTATCGTAGAAGTCTGGACGATGTTTGTCACAGGCGGATTTGCATGCGCTATGAAAATGCTTGGCATCTTCATCGAATAGATAGTAGGGAGTCAAATCCTGGCCACCTCCAAACCATTGGTCCACAATATTTCCTTGCTTATCGTACATTTCAAAATAGCGCCAATTCGCATGGACCGTTGGGACCATGGGATTTTTAGGGTGTAATACAAGACTAAGGCCACAGGCGAAAAAGTCGGCATCCTTCACTCCAAAATAACTTTGCATGCTTTTAGGGAGCTCCCCATGTACCCCAGATATGTTTACACCGCCTTTTTCGAAAACGTCACCGTTCTCAATCACCCTTGTCCTGCCACCACCTCCTTCGGGGCGTTCCCAGATATCTTCCTTAAAGATGGCTTTACCATCCACTTCTTCCAACTTAGAAGTGATGGTTTCCTGTAATTGTTGAATGTACGTGTAAAATTTATCCTTCATAGTCCTCACCCCCAGCCCCTCTCCAAAGGAGAGGGGAGTGGAGGATTTTATTTATATAATTCATAAAGTTCCATATTTAATGGATTTTCATTGGGTGGTGTAAAGGCTTTAGATAAGGTTTTTTTCCAAATATACCCACATTTTTCAGCTACACGGATGCTCGAAAGATTGGATTTATGTACAATTATTTGAAGTGTCCTTAAGCCTAATTCTTCAAAGGCATACTTGGAGAGGGTTTTTACACTTTGGGTGGTATATCCTTTTCCTTCATATTGATAACCGATACAATAGGCCAATTCTCCCTGTTTAGTTTTCCAATTCAGTTCTTTGATATAAACAAGCCCTATTACGGTCCTGTTTTCAAGTTCCTTCAAGACATATAGGAACTCCTCTTTTTTATGAAATTGCCTTATTTTGGTATCTACGAAGTAGGTGGAGAGTGTAGGTGTTAGGTTTTGCGCTAAGGTCACGGGAAAAAAGCGCTTAAAACGGTCTGCATTCACAGTGACCAAATCACATATACGCCATGCATATTTTTCATGGATGGGGTCTATGATATAATCGTCAAATTCAAATTGCATGGATTGTTTTCTATAGCCTCAATTTTACCCCAAGCACTATCCTTTCCATTCCTTCACGGCATCAATAAAGGCTTTGGCATTTTCTACCGGAACATTGGGTAAAATACCATGGCCGAGGTTCACAATATATTGGTCTTTTCCAAATTCATTGATCATTTGGGTTACCATTTTTTTGATTTCCGAAGGAGGTGATAATAAACGTGCAGGGTCAAAGTTACCTTGGAGGGTAATTTTCCCACCGGATAAATAACGCGCGTTTCGTGCGGAACAGGTCCAATCTACTCCAAGTGCAGCTGCTCCCGATTTTGCCATGTCGCCCAAAGCGAACCAGCATCCCTTTCCAAAAACAATAACTGGAGACTCATCTTTTAAAGCATCAATAATCTGTTGAATGTACTGCCAAGAGAACTCTTTATAATCCACAGGAGATAACATACCTCCCCAAGAGTCAAAAACCTGAACGGCGTTCACTCCGGCCTTTACTTTCGCTTTTAAATACGCAATAGTGGTGTCCGTTATCTTTTGTAATAATTCATGGGCTACCGCAGGTTGGGTAAAGCAGAGTTCTTTGGCTTTATCGAACGTTTTACTCCCCTGTCCCTGCACGCAATAGCACAAGATGGTCCATGGAGACCCCGCAAAACCAATTAAGGGAACTTCATCGTTTAGTTTTTCCTTGGTTGCCTTTATCGCTTGCATTACATAATCCAAAGCATCGTTCACATCTGGTACTATAACATGGTCCAAATCTTTTTGAGAGCGAATGGGATGGGGTAGATAGGGGCCAAAGTTGGGTTTCATTTCCACGTCAATATTCATGGCTTGTGGAATTACGAGAATATCGCTGAACAAAATCGCGGCATCCATCCCATAACGACGAATAGGTTGTACGGTTATCTCGGACGCAAGTTCCGGGGTTTGACAACGGGTAAAGAAATCGTACTTGTGCTTGATTTCCATAAATTCCGGCAAATACCGGCCAGCTTGGCGCATCATCCAAACAGGAGGTCTTTCTACGGTCTCGCCTTTTAAGGCTTTTAAAAAGAGGTCGTTCTTAATCATTAATATACTTTCTATTTTAAGGAACCATCACCATCCGAGTGAGCATTCCCCCTTTGGGGGTTAGGGGGCATATAATTCTTATTTACCAAATCTATCACACCGTCCACATCTGGAATTTTGGCAACCTTCACATCCTTAAAATGCTTCCGCGCTTCAGAAGCTGTGGTTTCACCAATACAATAGGCGATTTTATTGGGTTTATTCTTTATTAGGTAACTTTCTATGGCGGATGGGCTGTAGAATAAAACGCCTTCCACCGCCTCATCTATGTTTTTTCCAGATAGTTTAGTTTGATAAGCCTCAATAGCGTTTACCGTAATATTGTTTTCTTCTAGAATTTTAGGTATTTCCTCCAAGTTCAGGTTGCCATGAAAATAGGTAACCTCGGTACCATCTATATATTCTACCAAGTAATTCGCCAAATCTTTTGCACTGTTTTCAAAATGGGTAACCTTTCCAATTTTTTTCTGGATGAGTCGCCGTGTTTTTCTTCCAACGCAATAGATGTTTTCAAACTGTAATTCAGCCGGACTAACATTGGTCAAAAGACTTTCCACTCCATTTTTACTGGAAAAAACAGCATTTTTTATTTTTTTCCTGAACGGTATAGGAGATATCCTATTAGGACTGATCTTTATAAAATCTTCAGAATCTACCCGTATAGCATTGTCAAAACGTCCTAACTGTGCTTCCGTCAATTGTTTTGTGGAAAAGATAGTAGTGGTTAAGCCGTCGTAGTGCAGCTCGTTCATTAAGCGTTTTCCACCTCTGCTCAAAATACTTTTGGCACAGTCAACACCTAAATTTTGGTGTTTCCCTAATGGAGCGGAAAGCGATGCTTCTAGCTTTTTAGAACCATCCACCGTCAACAGCACTCCTTTTAAGGTGACTTCCTCTTCCTTATCAATATAGGCCAAAGCCCCTATGGGTGCTGTACATCCGCCTTCCAATTCCCGAAGGAATTCGCGTTCCAGCCGGGTACACGTTTCAGTTTCGGAATCGTTCAGCACTGCGCAAATCTCCCGAACTTCTTCATCTTCCTCCATGGCGACCACCATAACGGCACCCTGTGCAGGTGCGGGCAGCATCCATGTAAGTCCAATGGTGTTTTCTGGCTCCAGACCAATGCGCTCAAGACCTGCCGCTGCAAAAATAGCCCCGTTCCATTCGTTATCCTTCAACTTTTGGTACCTGCTGTTTACATTGCCCCTTAAATCCATTACGGTATGCGTTGGATAACGGTTAAGCCATTGCGCTTTTCTACGCAGGCTTCCCGTTGCTATGGTTCCTTCCCGCTGCCCTAGAAATTCTTCATTGCCCTTAAAAGCCAAAATGTCCATGTAATTCCCTCGCTTAAGGACAGCTGCTTGAACAATACCTTTAGGTAGGGCAGTAGGTACGTCTTTCATGGAATGGACTGCGATATCAATTTCCCCATTAAGCATGGCCACGTCCAAGGTCTTGGTGAAAATACCGGTAATTCCCAACTCGTAAAGGGGTTTATCCAATACCAAATCTCCAGTGGCCTTTACGGGAACCAAGGCTGCCTTGTGACCAAGTGCCTCTAACTGATCTTTAACGGTGTTGGCTTGCCATAGTGCCAACTCACTATCGCGTGTGCCTATTCTAATGATTCTGCTCATTTTTGCCCCAATTCTAATTGAAAAACTTTCTGGATCAGTTCCAGACTGGAATCGGAGTCCACCGTATCGTCTTTCAGGTGATTGGCAAATTGTTTTGTAATTTTTTGAATGATGCGATCGGAAATGATAGCGGCGTGTTCGGAATCAAAATCAGCT
>CAJQMW010000288.1 GCA_905479535.1 uncultured Maribacter sp.
CCTTGTTTGTGCATTCTCCGTAGGACCTCTATAAGAGGCGTTTGTCTGCCAATCTATCTTGCCTGGAAGGGTCACCTTTGAACTGAACCGGGAAAACCAACTTGTGTTTTTTGCACCAAAATCAACTCCATTGAAAAATCCTTGCGAATTAAACTGGAAGAAATTAAAACTTCCATTTAACCGTAACCACTTTTCAGGGTTATATAGTAAACCCATTTCCGCACCGATGCGCTCATTAGTGGATAAATTTATAGGTATTGAACGAATAATTACAATACCATCGGTCGTTATCTGTCCGGTTTCTTCCTGTATCCTTTCAAAGGAATTGGTTTCTTTTTGATAGTACACGGAGGAAGTTAAAGTAAGTTTCTCCCATCTTTTCAAATACCCTAGATCAAATGCATTGGCAAAAGCAGGGTCTAAATCGGGATTACCTTGGAATATGTTAGTACGGCTTGACCTGGATGGAAAGGGATTTATAAAGTAACCTCTAGGTCTGTTGATTCTACGATTATAACCCAGTGTAATATTCTCATTTTCGGCAAGTTCGTAAATTAGGTTAAGGGTAGGGAAGAGCCCTAAAAAATTCTCGTCAAAATCAAGGTCTATGTCGGACCCCAAAACTTCCCGTAAGGTAGCGGTATCCACTCCACTAACGGCTCCTTTGAGTTGCGTGTTTTCCAAACGTAAGCCCAGGAGAAAAGAAAAATCCCCAAATTTATCACCGTACTGGGTATAAATAGCATTTACATTCTGATTGTAGACAAACCTGTTCGTAAGACCTAAGTTAGGTATAAACTCACCACTTTCTAAATCTAGCTCTTCTAAGCTGAAATCGTTATCGTTCTCTTCCCAATTGCCCCTATATCCTGCTTCAAATTGAGCATCACCAAAGGGCAGCACATAGTCAACTTGCACCAAAAACTCATTTTGTATCTCTGTTTCATCAATATTTTCGCTTGCAACGATTTCTGAATTTGGAAAGGTATTATCCTCGATAATGAACGTTGGTTTTATTTCCCTATCATAGGAATATTGAACATCGGCAGTTAAATTATGTCCTTCGTCATTAAAATTGTTATTATAGTTAAGTGATAGCTGATAACTTTTTTCGTCCTCCCTTTCATCCTCTACACGCAAAGTTCTGCTATCGATATCACCGGAAATGAATCTAGTGGTGCTGTTTTCGGTTACATCCTTACCGTCATTTATCCGGCCAAAAGCACTAGCGGTCAAAGAAGAAGATTCTGTCACAAAATATTCTATTCCTAGGTTTGCGTTGAATCCACTATTTCTTCTATTAATATCGCGGTTCTCTACTATTCTGTCAAAAGCACCTGCATCATCTAAAAACGTATTATCAAAAAAACCATTTCCTGGTGGTTCACCATAGGAATAGGTAAAAGTATTGAAGATATTGAATTTGTCTTTTCTGAGGTTTAAATTTGAAGCAACTAAGGCGGCGTTTGGATAACCTACGCTTGTATTTATGGTACCATTGAAACCGCGGGTCTTTTCTTTTTTCAATACAATATTCAATATTCCCGCTGTTCCTTCTGCATCGTAGCGGGCCGACGGACTTGTGATGACTTCCACTTTTTCGATGGCATCGGCGGGAAGTTGCCTCAAGGCATCTGTGGAGCCAAATCCGGCCAATGCGGAGGGCCTACCGTTGATAAGTATTCTTACATTACCGTTGCCCCTTAAAGCAATTGCACCATCTACATCCACGGTTACCGATGGAATGTTACCCAAAGCATCACTAATGGTGGCGCCACTATTGGTAAGGTCTTTACCAACATTATAGACTTTCTTGTCTAAACGGACTTCTACAGTAGTTTTCTCAGCAACGACTTCTACTCCCTCGAGTTGTGCAGCAGATATCTCAAGTTTAACAGTGCCAATATTCGTGTCTTCCGTTAAGTTACGATTGTTGCTTTTGTAGGTTTTGTATCCTATATATTCGATACTTAAGTTGTAGTTTCCAGGCGAGGTGTCAACATTAAAAATCCCGTCTATATCGGTTATGCCTCCAGTTATCTTATTGGGGTCGCTAACACTTTGTACGACAAAGGTAGCGTACTCTAAAGGTTGGTTTGTTTCTTGATCAATAACTTTTCCTGTTATCGTAATTGGTTTTAGTCCTTGTTCTGGACCTCCTCCCGGTCTTTGACTATGTATAGTTGTAAGTGAAAGTGTTAGGAGTAACAGGAAAATTTTATTCATTAGGTTAGCCTTTATCTTTTTTACGTTTCTTTTTCTTCTTTTTATTATTCTTAATAGTTTTTGCGACTCCGTTTTTTTGGAGTTCAACAAAGGCCTCATATTTTTCTAAAGGGAGTCCAGCCTTTAATTCCTCATCTTGCCTTTCGGTTATTTTCCCATAAACCTCCCTCATTTTTTCTGGTGGGAGCTTTAAAATTTGAGCTTCAATTCTTTCTTGTACGTACTTTTTTAGAACAGAACTAAGAACTGCAACTTCAAAATCATTTAATTCCAACGCCTCTGCAATTGCCGGCATTTCATCATCCACTAGTTCATCCGCAGTCTTGGGCTCTTCCTTCTTTGGTGTTTCATTTGCCTGAGGAATGGCACTACGTTGTCTTCCGTACCCATAGGCCCCTCTTCCCCCAAAACCCTGTTGACCTCGCCCGAACTGAGCAAAACCTTCCGATCCCACTAACATTAGTACTACTAGCAAAAAGGTTCTTGTAAAACTTGATTTTAATAAAACTTTCATAACGTTAGATTGTAAAATTAGACTTTGGTTTAACCGCACTTGGTTAAATCTTCGTTAAAATGTTTAATATTTTTTATTTATGCTTAAACAAAAAATTAAAGTACTGAATTAATTCTACCTGATGGTCTACCGATAACCGCCATGTTCCCATTAACCACAATGGGCCTTTCAATTAATTTAGGGTGGCTGATCATTGCATCTAAAATTTCTTCATCGGACAATAATCTTCCCCTAAATTTTTCTTTCCAAACAGCTTCGTTCTTTCGAACCAAGTTCTCCGGAGTAATTCCGAGACAATTTATAATTTCCCTTAACTCTTCCTTTGTAGGTACTTGTTCCAAATATTTTATTATTTCAAACTCCTTGCCAGAGTTTTCTAGTACTTCTAATCCCTCCCTGGATTTTCTACATCGAGGGTTATGGTATATTTTAATCATGCCTAAAAAGCTTATAAGTTTATTGGTTTGGAAGTTTAATTTAATATGTTTCTAACATCTAACATCTAACATCTAACATCTAACATCTAACATCTAACATCAACTAATCCTCATCTTTCTGTCCCATCATCATGAGATAGGATTTTAAGAAAGCGTCTATATCCCCATCCATTACGGCGTCTACATTCCCCGTTTCTTCCGCTGTTCTTACATCCTTCACCAATTTGTACGGATGCATAACGTAGTTACGTATTTGCGAGCCCCATTCTATCTTCATTTTAGAGGATTCTATTTCCTGCCTAGCTTCCATCTTTTTACGCAGTTCTATTTCGTACAATTGGGATTTTAGCATTTTCATCGCCGTTGCCCTGTTATCATGCTGACTTCGAGAATCCGAACAGGATATTTGAATACCCGTAGGATGGTGCACCAACTGTACCTTGGTCTCCACCTTATTTACGTTTTGACCTCCAGCACCACTGGACCTAGCCGTGGTGATCGTAATATCTGCCGGATTAATATCAACCTCTATACTATCGTCCACAAGTGGGTATACATAGACAGATACAAACGAAGTATGCCTTTTCGCATTACTGTCAAATGGTGAAATCCGTACGAGACGATGAACTCCATTTTCTCCTTTTAGCCAACCAAAAGCATAATCACCATCAATCTCTAATGTTACGGTCTTAATACCGGCAACGTCTCCTTCCTGAAAATTGAGTTCCTTTACTTTGTAACCATTTTTCTCTGCCCACATCATGTACATGCGCATCAACATAGCTGCCCAGTCGCAACTTTCGGTTCCCCCGGCTCCCGCGGTAATCTGTAATACGGCCGGTAACTCGTCACCTTCTTCGGAGAGCATGTTCTTGAACTCCATCTTCTCCAAGAGGTTCATCGCTTTTTGGTATTGTCTTTCCACTTCATCCTCGGAAACCTCACCTTCTGCTTGAAACTCCAATAACACTTCCAAATCATTCACCAAGGTTTTAGCAGCATTGAAATCATCCACCCACTGCTTCTTGGATTGGATAAATTTCATGTGTGCCTGAGCTTCTTGGGGGTTGTCCCAAAAACCGGGAGCCAAGGTTTTCTCCTGCTCGTTCTCTATCTCTATAAGTTTGGCATCAATGTCAAAGATACCTCCTTAACGCACCAAGGCGATCTATAAGACCTTTGTAATGGTCTGTAGTAATGGTCATAGTCTTAATATTTCAAACAAAAATAGTATTCTTTTTCTTGATGTTTGGTTTTTGCTGAACTGAAGTTGGAGAGAATTCTTGTAAACTAAGAAACCCTCATATTTTTCTAGCAAACGGACAAACGAAACTTATTGTTGCTGTCGCTGACTGCTAACTTTTACAGAATGTGAAGTTTCATTTTCACCTTGAGCGTAGATTACCCCACGTAGCGGCGAACAATCGTTGTAATCTTTACCATGGGCGACCTTGATGTGGTTTTCGTTCACCAGTAGATTATTGGTCGGGTCAAAACCTATCCAACCTATATTGGGTATGTAGGCCTCTGCCCAGGCATGCATTTGGGAATCCCCGAAATAACCGTTCCCCTGATGTAAATAGCCGGATACGTACCTTGCTGGAACCCCATTTTGTCTGGCCAGGGCGCAGAATAAATGCGTGAAGTCTTGGCAAACTCCATGTCTTTTCTCAATAATTTCCTTTAGGACAGTGTTCACATCAGTAACGCCAGTCTTAAAATAAATATGGGAATAAGTCCAATCGTTTAACGCTTTCAAATTATCAAATAGAGATTTAGTCTCATCAAATTTGAAAAGGGGCTTATCTAAAGTGGGTAAGGTGGTGAAATGCGTTTTCTTTAAAAAAGGTTCAAAATCCACCTGAAAATTTATGTCGGCCAATTTTTTATAAGACGAAGTAGTATCCTGCTCGGGTTCAAAATCAAAAGGGTTAAAATCCTTTTTGATTAGTTTGAAGGTGGCTTCAAAAGATATTTGCTTAAACTTTTCCTTAGGATGAACCCTAATCGTTTTAAAACCATAACCATTTATGGAAAATTCGTTAATGGCATTTATGGAGTTGGAAAAATCTACCGAAACATATTCCTGCGTACTATTTTCTTGCGGAATTATTAGAAATTGCCAACAAGCATCTTGTACCCAATTTTCGTATTTATTGTGGGTTTTGTAGGTAATTGAATATTCTCTTGGCATGCCGACTAAGATAAGCTAAATAAGGGGACTAATAGGTAAAAAACTCTTCTTCTACCTTGTTACTTATTTCGGTGAGGCTTTGGAGTATCTTATCGATAAAGGATTTGATATCCTTCTCTATCTCCTCAATATATTTGTACTCGTATTCAGCCCGTACCCTCCCTATTAAAAATGCGGTAGATTCTTTGTTGTACTTCCTGTCCGGATTTAAAATTTTAATGTTTTTGTATACTTGATTTAAGGAATTCATTACCGAACGTGGAGAATTCGGGTTCAAGATTAAAAATTCCAATGTTGAGATGCTTGTGGGGGTCTTTTTATAAAATCGTCGCATCATATCGTAGGATTCCGCACACTTAAGAAGGGTAGTCCACTCAAAACTATTGCTGAATTTGTCACCGTAGCTGCCTTGAGCGTTGATGGCATCATTATACTTCGTGTTTATGATACGGGTTATCTGCGTGGCTCTTTCAATATTTATTCCCATAAGAATAATCGCGTACACCGAGTCGTGGAGGAGTGTTCCCCGAATCTTACCCCGTAAGATTGCGGTCATTTCCGTAACATTAATGGTAAAATCGTGAAGACCGTTCTTAACAAAGACGTCCTTAGGATAATTTAATACGAAATGATAGAACTTGTTTATGGCTTCGTAAAGTTCCGTGGATATAAGATCTCTGGCACTATTGGCATTTTCCCGGGCATATTTTACGTTGTTGATGATGGAATAAGGATAATCAGGATCTAGACCAATTTTATATAAAACTTCTTCTTCATTTAATGGCACATTTTCATCCTCCACTGGATCACCGACCATGAAATGCATGGACCTAAGCACAAACTGTCTGTTTTGCGACTGTAGGTTCGGTGCATCCAGAGAGGAAAAATAGTTGACGTTCAGATAACGGGCAATATGTTCTGAACGTTCTATATAACGTCCCATCCAAAACAGGTTATTGGCTACTCTTGCTAACATATATAGATTTTATTTTTTTAGAACCCAAGTATCTTTGGATCCACCTCCTTGAGAGGAGTTTACGATTAAATTACCTTTTTGTAGTGCCACTCGGGTAAGACCTCCCTTGAGTACAAATTCCTTATCCTTTCCCAGCACTGTGAAAGTTCTTAAATCAACATGTCTTTGTTCAAAAGACTCACTGTCATCAATATAAGTGGGATGCACGGATAAGGACATAATTGGTTGGGCCACATACTTTCTAGGATTCTCTTTTACTTGTTTCTTTACTGTTTCAATTTCGGCTTTGGTCAGTTTATTCCCAATAGATATGCCATAACCGCCCGCCTCATCAACTGGTTTAATAACCAGTTCTGCAATATGTTCCAACACGTATTTTAACTCATCTGGCCTACTGCAATGATAGGTATGCACATTTTTGAGAATCGGCTCCTCATCCAAATAGTATTTTATGATTTCTGGCATATAGGTATAAATCGCTTTGTCATCCGCCACACCGGTTCCAGGAGCATTGGCAAGGGTCACGTTTCCTTTGCGATAGGCAGCGAATATACCCGGTACGCCCAAAGCAGAATCCG
>CAJQMW010000289.1 GCA_905479535.1 uncultured Maribacter sp.
AAGTAAAGTTCTTCCTGTATGAAATCTATACCTTTTATTTTTTCGGTATTCTCCGTTGTGACGGGGAGGGTATCCTTTTCTATGGAGAAATTGGGATAAACGGTAATAGAATCAATCGTGTAAGGAATGGAGGCACGTTTAGGGACTTCTTTTTTCAACCTTAGAAAAAGGTCGAATTTTTTAGTTTTATACTGATTGGTGTCCGCCTCAAAAATTAGAAAATCAGGACGTATATTGTAATAACCCTTTTGTTTCAGTCCATTGTCTAACCGTTCCCGCTCTAAATTTAACAGGTCCAGATCAAACCTGTCTCCCTTGGACAGGGGCGTATCTTTAATCAATTCCTCAATTTCATTGTAGATGGGAAGCGAATCTGATTCCAATTGATATGCTTCAAGCAGATAGGGCTCCAGTAGTGTAGCGGCATAAGAGACCGAAGCAAATTTCTTTTGGACCTGCTTTTCGGAATCTACCCTGCTATAGAAAAAGCCATTATTCTCCAACCTGTTCAATATCAACTCTTCGATCCGTTCCGTATTTACTTCTGAAAAGTAGACCGGTTCTTCTCCAAAGGATTTGTTTAAGAATCTGTAAAAGAATCCAGGTTTTTCTTTCTGCGCTTTGTAGTGAAAATACAGTGCGGGTTTCATTCCAAGAAAAGTCGTATTGGGATTGGGCTGAATAAGGTTGAAGAGTTCGGTTTCGACCTCTTTAAGTCCCTTTACATCGGACTGAACGGAACTATCCAATTGCATATTGAGAGTCGCACCCGTATACAGGCGTTCGTCTTCTGGAATAAACTTTTTAATACCACAAGAATGCAGAAATAAAAGAGCAAGACTGCATAAAATACTATATGTAAATGCTATTCTTTTCAATAGTTTTTGAATATTAATTCTGTTTTTTTTCGGGGTTTTTAGCTTCAATTTCCTTGTTTTCCTTTTTAACAGGGTTAAATAATTGACTGAATTTGTTGAATTCCCTGTTAAAAATAAAGGCAATGCCCGTTACAATTAGTTGACCGTCTATAATATTCTGATATTCTTGCCTTCTAAAACCTTTCAGCCTATACACGCCTTCCTCATTCAGCAAGTATTCCAGCGTAACATTTCCGATAATCGGGGTGGCACTATCTTCACTTGAGGCGCTTCCTTCAACATCCAATGCACTACCGGCGGTTACGATGAGCCGGTCATTGAACAACTTTTTACTGGCATTGATGTTCAGCTGCGTACGACTTTGTGCCGTTCCGCTTTCGTAGTCCTCAAAACTGTCCAAATCAAACCCCAGTTCAAATCCGCTATTGCCCAATAGTTTGTCGGAAATGGCATTCAATTCGCTGGAAAGCACTTTATTTACATTGTTTCTTGCCAATGACATGGCACCGCCACTACTACCGTCGCTTCCTGTAGTGGGATAGAATCGGTTTAAGGCCAAGAGCGAAAAGACCTGTTTGTTGAGTTCCGACTCTTGTTCGTTCAATTGCAGGATACGCCCGTAGACCGCACCCCCGTAATTACCCTGTTCGCTTTCTGGCATGTCCAGAGCAAAGGACAGTTCTGGTTCTGTCAACTGCCCTTCCACATTTAAAAAGACCATAAACGCTGCAGCCTGTTGGTAACTTCCGGCCACGTTACCTTCAGAACTAATAGCCGACATTAAGGGAGCTGCAGAGGTTTCGATTTCATAAATTGCCGTAACGTCCAGTTTTGCATCGTAGGGATCACCGTTCCAAACCACACTGCTTCCTTTTCTTATCTGGAACTCCCTACTAACAAGATTGTAAAGGCTGGTACGGTAAAAGCCGGAGTTTAATACCAATCTACCGGACAGTCTTATATCTTGATTTGGTTCTATAGTAAGCTTTAGTTCGGCTTCACCAGAGGCCTGTAGCTTATCCTGGGTTTTTTCATCCAATACTACGGTGAACTGTGCGTCGTTCGAAATTTCCAAGGTGGTATTGATATCCATTCCGTAGAAAATAGTGGGTCTTTTTTCACTATCATTTCGCGTAAGAATGGCATCGGGGTTCTCCCTATTTACAAAAATCACTACACCTTCCCTTTCTTGAATCTCTAACTGGTCCTGTGGTACGATATACGTTAAATCCGTGATATCCCTAACCCTTAATTTCCCGTTGACTACTGGGGATTTTAAATTTCCGGTGACTTTTACATCGGCGTTTACGCTTGCAATTCCGTAGACAAGTTCATTATCTCCCTTTTTGGAATCTAGGACTCTAAAGCGATTTGCTTTTACAGTGAGGTCAAAGGCCGGATTTAAAAGACTTGGGGTAAATACCGTGCCGTCCACGACCAATGAACCTTTGGTCCCGTCCTCAATGTTGAAATCTGATAAGGATATTTTCTCTTGGTCCAGATCTAAAGTTTCATTATCAATATTCAATGTCGTATTGAATGAGGTCAGCGTGAATCGCGTATCATTAAAATTGATTCTACCTGAATAGGTAGGATCACTCAAGGTCCCGTTCACTAGCATACTTCCAGAAAGATAACCTTTGGCATTGGAAATTTCTTCCTTAAAAAATCCTTGAACAACGCTGGTTTTAAGCTCTTGGATGTCCAGCTCCAGATTTAGTTCCGCACTATTCTCTTTGGCAACATAATCCCCGGTTAGTTTTAAATTGGCATCCCCGTCCTTGAGTGCTAGGTCAAAATCATAATCAGAGAAGGATTTAGAAGAAGCGTTCAATGTAAGCGTGCCTAGGGGATTCTCCATGACCTGAAAATTGGCTATTTCGATATCCGATATCAAACCTGATGCGCCGTATGGATTCAACAAAACAAAATCTCCCTCGACCCTTCCTTTGGCCAGAGCCTCGTCCGGGTTGAACAAGCTTAAAAAAGTTTGTAATTCGAAATTTTCGAAAACAATCCCAATGTGCTGCTGTTCTATTTGTGATAGTTCGGTAGATAATCGAAGACTTTGGGCGTTCCTACTAAGGATGAGGTTATGTAGATTTAAATAGGAATCCGCTATAACAATGGAGTTGTCATTGGGAAGTTGCCATTGTTTCTTGTTTAGGATGAGTTCTTCAGGGTCTATATGGAGCCTTAAGGTGTCTTTTTTAAAGACGAGTTGCGAGGTAAGGTGTGCCACTTGTACCGAGTCGTTTTCGGCATTAAAGTCCAATAGCAATTCCTTATTTCTAAGCTTTCCCTCCAAATAAGTCTTCTTAAGGTGAATAGGTTCATAGGTAAGGTTGCCTAAACCTGCGGAGAAATTCAAATCGGTGGCGTCACCTTTAAGCAGTACGTTAAGACTATCAATAGAACTTCCCGCGTAGGATACTTGAGGTACTTTAACTTCTGCGTACAAGCTCTTTTTCCTTGAATCGAATG
>CAJQMW010000290.1 GCA_905479535.1 uncultured Maribacter sp.
ACGCTGGGACGGCCATGCGTTTTTTAACGAGTTATTTCGCTTCGCAGGAAGGGAAAGAAGTAATTCTTACGGGTTCGCAGCGTATGACCGAACGGCCGATCAAAATCTTGGTGGAGGCTTTGAGGAAATTAGGGGCGGAGATCTACTACGTAAAAGAAGAAGGATATCCACCGCTGAAAATCTCAGGTAAAAAATTATTGGGTAACAAAGTAAGTCTTCCTGCCAATGTGAGTAGTCAGTATATTTCTTCACTACTATTGATGGCGCCAAGCTTGCAAAATGGATTGGTGTTGGAACTGATAGGGAAAATTACTTCGGTTCCCTACATTAAAATGACCTTAAGTTTATTGGATGAGATTGGCGTTGAAAACTCCTTTGAGGGAAACATTATAAAAGTAAGTCCCAAAAGCACTATTGATTCATTGACCTTGGTAGTGGAATCCGATTGGAGCTCGGCTTCTTATTTCTATAGTATTGTGGCCCTAGCTGATGTGGGAACGGAAATCGAATTATCATTTTATAAAGAAAATAGTCTTCAAGGCGATAGTATTTTAGCCAGTATTTACAAGGATTTTGGGGTTAAGACCTCATTCGCCCAGAATAAAATGATTTTTCGTAAGATATCGGAATGTCAATTATCAACTGTCGACTATCAATTAGAAAACGCTCCAGATATTGCTCAGACCATCGCTGTTACCTGTTTCGGTTTGGGAATAGGTTGTCACCTAACCGGATTACATACCCTGAAAATTAAAGAAACTGATAGGCTGGTAGCATTACACACTGAGCTTACCAAATTGGGTGCGGACATCTCTATAACAGATAAATCACTTTCGCTAAATCCTACGAACTCTATTCATGAAGATATTTCTATTGATACTTACAATGACCATAGAATGGCCATGGCATTTGCTCCATTAGCTATGAAAACCAATCTTTTTATAAATGATGCCGAAGTAGTTTCCAAATCGTATCCCGATTTTTGGAGCGACCTGGAGCACCTTCATTTTAAAGTAAAGGAATTATAATTCCGCTTTTACTTGACAACCCCTATTCCCAGATTGTATATTTGCAGCCGCAATTTGCGTGGGTATGAACAAGGGCCTGTTAACGTAAAACGAAAATCTTGGATTTTTTTGATGATTTTTTTGGATTTCCAGGCCGTTTTTGAGTAAACCTAGCGAGCTAGGTGGCCAAAAAGAAACGAAGAAATACGAAAAAAGGGCGAAAAATACACTTTTAGGCTTTATGTTAACAGGCCCTGGATAACCTCTTTAATACATTTATAAATACATATGAAATTATCTCACTTTAGTTTTGAGCTTCCAAAAGAATTATTGGCGGAACATCCTTCTGAAAACAGGGACGAATCCAAATTAATGGTCATCCATAGGGAAACCGGTAAGATCGAACATAAAATGTTCAAGGATATGATCGATTATTTTGATGAAGGAGATGTAATGGTATTGAACAACACCAAAGTTTTTCCGGCCAGGCTTTATGGAAACAAAGAAAAAACCGGTGCGCGAATTGAAGTATTCCTTTTACGTGAACTGAACGAGGAACAAAGGTTATGGGATGTTTTAGTAGATCCTGCACGTAAGATTCGAATTGGGAACAAGCTTTATTTTGGTGAAGATGAGAGCTTGGTTGCCGAGGTAATTGATAATACAACGTCTAGAGGGCGGACACTTAGATTCTTATATGACGGGGCTTATTTAGATTTCAGAAGAAAATTAAAAGAGTTGGGAGAAACACCCCTTCCTAAATATATTAAGAGGGATGTGGAGCCGGAAGACGAGCAACGCTACCAAACAATATACGCAAAGCACGAAGGTGCTGTGGCAGCTCCCACGGCCGGATTGCATTTCTCCAAACACTTGTTAAAGCGATTGGAAATTAAGGGCATTGATTTCGCCGAACTAACGCTACATGTTGGTCTGGGAACTTTTAACCCAGTGGAGGTAGAGGACCTTTCCAAGCACAAGATGGATAGCGAAGAACTCTTTATAGACGAAAAGGCTACCGAGATTGTAAATAATGCCAAAAACAATAAGAAAAGAATTTGCGCAGTGGGAACAACGGCTATGAGAGGATTAGAAAGTGCCGTTTCCTCTAGTCATATGTTGAATACCTATGAAGGGTGGACGAACAAGTTTATATTCCCTCCGTATGAGTTCAGCATCGCCAACTGTATGGTGACCAATTTCCACTTGCCAAAATCTACTTTATTGATGATGGTTTCCGCTTTTATGGGTCACGATTTAATGAAAAAAGCCTACAAACAAGCGATCTTGGAAAATTATAAATTCTATTCCTACGGCGACGCTATGTTGATTATATAAGTCCGCGATTTCTTCGCCGCATAAAGTCAAGCTACGAGGTTTGGAATAAAAGATTATTTAAATCCTGCTTAATCAATACAAATTTGAAAAGCAGGATTTTTAGCTAAAAGGAAAGTGGAAGTTAAGAAAAAGGACATTCGCGCCCTGACACGGGAACAGCTTCGAGAATTTTTTGTCTCCAATGGGGATAAGGCATTCCGAGGTAACCAGGTGTATGAGTGGCTATGGCAAAAATCTGCCCATTCCTTTGATGTCATGACCAACCTATCCAAGGAAACTAGGGAAATGTTAGCGGCCAACTATGTGATCAACCATATTAAAGTAGACCAAATGCAGCGCAGTACGGATGGTACCATTAAAAATGCGGTACGTTTGCATGATGATTTGGTAGTGGAATCCGTTTTAATACCTACTAAGACTAGAACCACGGCCTGTGTCTCCAGCCAAGTGGGGTGCAGTTTGGATTGTAGGTTCTGCGCAACTTCGCGCCTTAAGCGCATGCGTAATCTAAATCCAGATGAAATTTACGATCAAGTAGTAGCCATTGACAATGAGAGTCGCCTGTATTTTAACAGGCCATTGAGCAATATTGTATTTATGGGCATGGGAGAACCGCTCATGAACTATAATAACGTGCTTAAGGCCATTGACAAGATTACTTCCAAAGAGGGACTGGGGATGTCTCCTAAGCGTATTACCGTATCCACCTCCGGGGTGCCCAAATTAATCAAGCGAATGGCGGATGATGAGGTTAAGTTTAAATTGGCCGTTTCCTTACATTCCGCTATTGATGAGATACGAACCTCGATCATG
>CAJQMW010000291.1 GCA_905479535.1 uncultured Maribacter sp.
TTTAAAGCTATTCCTTTTTTAGAACTTATACCTTCTATAACCTTGATGATAGTTTTATTTTTTACCATTTCTATTCCTTTTTGAATGTCATCAGAAAAAACACGGTCCTTCTCGGCAAAGGCTACATTTTTACGTAATTCCTTATGTACCTCATCTAAGAATATACCCGATTTCATCGGTTTCCGAAATTCGAATGCCTGCCCGGCGGTCAGTAATTCAATCGCCAGTATTTTTTCGACATTACCAATTACCTGTAACGCTTTGCGACCACTTATGGAACCCATACTAACATGGTCCTCTTGTCCCAAAGAAGTGGGAATGCTATCCGCGCTAGATGGAAAACAAAGTCCTTTATTCTCACTGGCCAAGGCTGCGGTGGTGTACTGTAAAATCATGTAGCCAGAATTTATTCCGGTATCGTTCATCAGCAATTTTGGAACACCGGGACTATTCCCTTCCAAGGCCAGGTAAATTCTCCTATCGGATATATTTCCTATTTCAGACGCTGCCAAGCAGGCATAGTCCAGTGCCATGGCCAAGGGTTGTCCATGAAAATTCCCCCCACTTATGGTAAGTTCTTCATCAATAATAACGGGGTTGTCCGTAACTGAATTCAATTCCACTTCCAGTAGTTCTTTTAGGTGAAGCCATGCATTGCGTGACGCACCATGTACTTGTGGAATACAACGAAGGGAGTAGGGATCTTGAACACGCTCACAATCAATATGGTCTTCCATGATTTCCGAACCCTTCAGCAGACGCTTTACTCTTTTTGCTACATGAACGTTTCCCTTAAAAGGTCTTAGGGCATGTAATTCATTATAAAATGGTTTTACGGACCCCTGAAGGCCTTCAATCATCATAGCGGCTATAATATCGGCTTGTGATAATACGGATTGTAAATTTGCCACCACTTTAACGGCATGGGCCGCTATGAACTGTGTGCCGTTAATAAGTGCCAAGCCTTCTTTTGGCCCTAAAACCAATGATTCTAGACCGGTCTCTTCAAATAGTTCAGCTGTTGACATCGTTTTATTCTTGTAATTGACTTTGCCCAAGCCAATTAAAGGGAGGAACAAATGTGATAGCGGTGCTAGGTCGCCGGAGGCCCCTACAGAACCTTGGGAGGGAACTACAGGGATAGCATCATTTTCAATATGCCAAACAATCCTGTCCAAGGTTTTCTCGGCGATGCCAGAATAACCTTTGGCCAGCGAATGTGCCTTCAGAATAAGCATCAGCTTGGCAATATCGTCTGAAATAGGCTCGCCTACACCAACACTATGACTTTTAAGAATATTGGTTTGTAGGATACTAGTTTCGGATTTGGATATTTTGGTGGTACACAAAGGTCCAAACCCAGTGTTGATGCCATATACTGGATGCCCTTTGTCCACTATATTTTGAACGATTTCCCAAGAGGTAATTACTTTCTCGCGGATGGACGGAGATACTTTGAGCGCAGTAGTTCCTTTTGCTATGTCCATAGCCATACCGGCAGTTAACCAATCCGCCCCTAAATTGAATGTTTTTTGAGCTCCAGCCATAACTTTTTTATATCTATAAAATTATTGATTAAGTTTGATAATTGCCAATACCATTTTTGTATACGATCAATAATTATGAGTTATCAAATAGAACTGCGTCATCTTACTTATTTCTTAGCAGTTGCGGAAGAATTACATTTTAGAAAGGCGGCAGAAAAGTTATTTATTTCCCAACCGGGGTTAAGTAGGCAAATACGGCAGATGGAAGATATTCTGCAGGCCAAACTCTTTGTACGGGATAAGAAAAAAGTAACACTTACCCCAGCAGGCCATTATTTGAAAGGTCAGGCGGATACTATTTTTAAAAATTTGAAGGAAACTAAACGCCAATTGCAGCTTATTGGGGACGGAGATACTGGTGAACTTCGCATTGGCTTTTTGGGTTCTGCTATGCAACATGTAATTCCCTCCTTGTTGTTGTCCCTAAAGGATAAATATCCGAAAATTAGAACTTCTCTAGAAGAACGCCCGAACGCTTTTCAGTTGGAGGCCGTTCTTAAAGATGATTTGGATATGGGTTTTGTGCGTTTGGCCAGAGTTCCTGCAGGATTACATATGGAAACGGTTTTTGAAGATACTTTTTCATTGGTCTTACCAGAAAACCATGCCTTTTGCGATGGTGAATTCAAAGGAATGCAACAGTTTAAAAATGATGATTTCATACTATTTAGTAAGGAATATAGCCCATTCTATTACGAAACGATTATGAGTATTTGTTCCGACGCCGGTTTTACCCCGAGAATATCGCATAAATCCGTTCATGCGCATACGATATTTAAACTGGTCGAAAATAATTTGGGAATCGCCATCGTTCCTACGGCCCTGCAGTACGGATTTCAAATGCGGGTTAAATTTATGGAGCTAAAGGAATTGAAGCAACGAGCCCTTTTGTCGGTCATTTGGAAAAAGGAAAATGCCAATCCTGTGTTAAAAAATTGCATGGATTTACTTTTAGGTAGATCTTCATCTTAATAAATAATAAGCGACATGATTTTCGATTTAATTAAAAAAAGACGTTCCGTTTTTCCGGTACAATATAGTGATAAACCTATTGCTAAAACCGATATAGAAAGAATTTTGGAAGCGGCCAATTGGGCACCTACCCATAAGAAAACGGAGCCATGGCGATTTAAGGTGATACAGGGGGATAAAAAGGCGGAATTGGGAGAATTTTTATCCAATACTTATATTGATATCACGCCCAAACCAAAGCAATCAAAATCTAAAAAGCTCATTGAGAACCCAAAAAAAGCGGGTGCAGTTATCGCCATCTGCATGCAGCGTGATGTTAAAGAAAGCATACCCGAATGGGAGGAAGTTGCCGCCACGGCAATGGCCGTGCAAAATATGTGGCTTTGCTGTACCGAAATGGGTATTGGTTGCTACTGGAGCTCTCCCGGACTTATAAAATATATGGATGAATTCTTGCCCATGGACGAAGGTGAGAAATGCCTTGGATTTTTCTATATGGGGTATTATGATGGTGAGCTTCCTGAGCAGACTAGAAAACGGATTTCCGAAAAAGTGATATGGATGAAATAAATGAATTGATTAATTAAAATAAGGGAACAAAGCTTGCCTGTACTCCCAAACCTTAGAAAAGAACAAGCCTAGAAATATAACAGTTGTTACGAACTTCATAAAAGTTCCGGTCAGAAAACCGAGGAAAGATCCAAAAGCTGCTTTTAATGCTGTTTTATTATCCGCTTTATTATAAAGCTCGCCCAGAAAAGCCCCTAGAAACGGCCCTATGATGATTCCCCCCGGTATAGGGGCGAGCAGACCCACCACCAAACCTATTGAAGTCCCGATCATACCTGCTTTGGTGCCCCCAAATTTTTTGGTACCCATTACAGGAATAATATAATCCAGCAAAAATATGAGAAGGGCCACAGCTCCGGTAAGTCCTAAAAACCACCAATTAATAGGAACAGCTTTCGTTAAATGAAGCAATAGTAGACCGATCCAACTAAGCGGGGTGCCCGGTAATACGGGCAAAAAACTACCCAATATCCCAATGAGCATAAAGAGAAATCCTATAATAAGTAACGCTATGTCCATTCTGAGTATCTAAGAATTGGACTAAGATACGCCGAATTTGTTACAGGTTCTTTAAACTATATTTTCTTAGTAAGTGGACTTTGGGGATGTTTTTGGCAACTCATAAATAAATGCTTGTATATTTTTAACTAAAAAATTAGTTTAAACTAAATATTTAGTTATATTTGAATTACAAATTCAGTTAAAGTATGAATTATGTCTCCTCGAGCGCAGTCGAGAGGTTATTCCAAACTATCCATTTTTAGGTCTCGACTGCGCTCGACCTGACAATAAAGGATCAATTCATGAAACAATTAACGAAGGCAGAAGAAGAGGTAATGCAAGTACTATGGCAACTTAAAAAGAGTAATGTAGCGGCCATTATTGATGAGCTTCCCAATCCAAAACCGGCCTATAATACGGTTTCGACGATCGTTCGAATTCTGGAAAGCAAAGGTTTTGTGGATCACGAGCAAGAGGGGAAAGGATATCTCTATTTTCCGCTTTTAAAGAAATCGGAATATAGCCATCAGTCTATCAATAAATTGGTGGATGGATACTTTCAAGGCTCTTTTAAAAGTATGGTTTCGTTCTTTATGAAAAAGAATGATATGACTTTGTCCGAGCTAGAATCGATTTTAAAAGAAATTAAGACTGCCGACCCTACCGAAAAAAATAAGAAACAGGAGAACCAAAAATAGTAACGAATGACACAGTACATCCTCGAGTGCATCGCCTTTCAATTGGTGTTCCTTATCATTTATGACTTCTTCTTAAAGCGTGAAACCTTTTTTCAATGGAACAGGGCGTATTTGATAGGTACTTATACCTTATCCTTAATCCTACCATGGATTAAAATTGAAGCTTTTAGTACAGAGGTTCCCACAATCTTTACTGGCTATTCCGAATTTTTATGGAATCTGGAGCAACCTCCTGTAGTGCTCGAAGGTCAAGCTACCAGTGGATTCAGTTTATCTTGGCAGGAAACGTTATATATTATGGGAGCCACGCTGGCTATGGTTTGGTTCGGGGTTAAGATATGGCGTTTATATCAGCTCAGAGAGAAAGGAAATATCCATTATTTTAAAAACTTTACGCGGATACTTGTTCCTGAAAGTAGTATAGCTTTCTCCTTTTTCAAATCGATTTTTCTTGGTGAAAAAATACCTAAAAGAGAGTACAATGGGATCATCTCCCATGAACTGGTCCATATTAAGCAGCGCCATACCTTAGATCTTTTGTTCTTTGAATTGATGCGTATCGCAAACTGGTTCAACCCGCTGGTGTATGTGTATCAAAACCGAATATCCGAACTCCATGAATTTATTGCCGATGCCCAAGTCCCCAAAACGGAACGGGAAGCACATTACGAGCTTTTATTGTCACAAGCTTTTCAAACGCAGCATATCTCCTTTGTAAATCAATTTTTTAAAACTTCATTAATCAAAAAACGAATCGTCATGTTACAAAAAACAAAATCTAAAAAAGTCTGGCAGTTAAAATATTTGATGTTGGTGCCTGTGCTGTTGGGAATGTTGGGGTATACATCTTGTGAAAACAATCCATCGGATAATGAAAAGTTGGGGGGGGTAATAGCCGTCGATGATATTGAAAATATGACTATTGAAGAAGAAAAAGAAGTTTTTACCAAACTAATAGATCTGTCCGTTCAACCAAAGGACTGGGAATTTGTGGTAAAGGACCAACATTCAACTATTTTATTCACAAAACCTAATAATGAAAGTTCGTTTATCTCTGGTCCTGGAGGTACCCCTATAAAAGCCAGTATGCAGATAGATTCTAAAATTTTGGACGAGGATTTTTCTATATTCGATACAGAAGAAGGAATTAAGGTCAAGTTAGAATCGATGGTACCATTTGCCGTAGTGGATGAGGTTCCTGTCTTTCCTGGGTGTGAAAATGAAGAGGATAAGCGAGCCTGTTTTCAACAAATGATACAGAAGCACATAAGTAAGAATTTTAGATATCCGGAGAAAGCACAAGAACTGGGTATTCAAGGTCGGGTTAATACCATCTTCACTATTAATAAAGATGGTTTTATTGAAAATTTGAGAATGCGTGGACCTGATTCTTTATTAGAAAATGAAGTTTCACGAATTATTGGCAAATTACCAAAAATGATTCCAGGCAAGCAGTCTGGAGAAGTTATGAATGTCCCATTTTCCATCCCTATTACATTTAAATTGAATGGTAAAGAATCAGATAACGAAAATATTAAACTAGTTTTTGATCACGGAAAAAATCGAGTATATATTATTGATGGAATAGAATCTTTTAAAGATAAGTTTGAATCTTTAAATGAAAATAACATTGAATCAATATATATTTTGAACAAAGAGGCGTCAATAGAGAAATACGGAGAAAAGGGCAAAAACGGGGTTATTTTAGTTAAAACAAAACAGATTAAGTGAAAACTATATTTATTCCCATCTTCTTTATTTTAACTTTCAAAGCCGAAGCCCAGTCTTCGGCTTCTATCATTGCGGATAGTCTATATGCAATGGGCAACTATACCTTGGCCATTAATGAATACGCTAAAATGGGCAATGAAAGTGCCAACTTACAGATTGCCAGGTCGTACAATTCAATTGGTAATTATGACAAGGCTATTACGCAGTATGAAACTATAATATTCCAGCATCCAGAATTACAGATAGCCAGTTTTGAACTGGGAAAATTGTACCTAAAGTCCAACGAGTACGACGAGGCCCGGAAACTATTTTTCAATCTTGCGACTAATGGGTCTGGAAATCCCGAATATCAGTACTACCTTGGAGAGGCCTACAGGGAACTAGGGCAGCCGGCCAGTAGTCTGGTTGCCTATAAGAATGCGGTCCAACGAGATAGTACACACCTTAGAAGCCTGTTTCAATTGGGTAAATATTTT